>JAPYQV010000091.1 GCA_029937205.1 Alphaproteobacteria bacterium | reverse complement strand
ATCGTGGAAGGCCTATATGCGCCGCGCCACCAACACCATCAACTATTCGCCCGATCTGCCCCTGGCCCAGGGCATTACCTTCGGCAGCGATTAGGGATTAGCGAAATTCCGGCTGTTTGACCCTATCTGTATTATCATTCGCTCACCCCCTGATAATGGGCAGAAATATGTGACGCGTAATTTTGGTGCGGCATATGACTGCGCCACGCCGAGCTGCGGTAATGAAAGAGGTGCAAGATAGCCGGTTTGAAATCGATATGTGCGACCGCAGCAATAATCGCAATTACAGTGATTATGGCGTCGCTATTGGCCCTCAGCGCCGATGCGGCGAGCAGCGGACCAAGGAAACGGCGTTGCGTGATCTGATGGTTTTGATCAAGGCGGACGCGCTGGTGACCCAACTTTATCAGCAAACAATACCAACGGTCGTCCCAACACTGCGTGAGGCGTTTCCCGATCTTCCCGAGCGCGGATATCAGATATTCGAGGAGGAATTATTCAAAGCGTTCGAGGGCGGAAAGGCGGAATTAATATCCCAGATTACGCAGATGTACGCCAAGCGGTTCACGCTCGAGGAGATCGAGTATCTGGCGCAATTTTACCGAACGCCGATCGGACAAAAATATCTCAGTGAGCTTCCCTCTATCACCCAGGAAGCAGTGACCTTCGGGCAGCAATGGGGCGCCCGGTTGGGCCAACAGGCGGGCCAGGAATGGGGCAAGCGAGTCACGGAAGAAGGTTTGTTGAAGTAGGCAATTTCTGATGGAAACACCTCGCCCGGCCTCTCGGTCATTCACAAGCACCTGGCTTGCCGATAGTCTGATGCCTGCACAGGGTTAACAGTGCGCACTGGCATATCTGTGCGGGAGGATGCTTTGACCCGTTCACGTTGGATAGCTTATTTCCTGGTCGCCCTGCTCCTGGGGCCTGCCGCTACGCTCGGCCAATCGGCGGAATTTTTGCAGGCCTATGACCGCTACTCGGAGATGATTGCCGAGGGCCGCTACCAGGAAGCCATTCCTGTTGCTGCGGGAATTATAGAGCTCGGCGAGAGTGAGTTGGGACCGAGCCATCCAAATTTGGCCGCCATGCTCAACAATTTGGCCAGCCTTCACGATGCTCTCGGCCACGCCACGGAAGCCGAGCCGCTTTATCAGCGCGCCCTGGCAATCTACGAGGAGGCGCTCGGGCCGGAACATACCTATGTGGCCAACAGTCTCAATAATCTGGCGCAATTTTACCGCAATCAGGAGCGATATACGGAAGCCGAGCCGCTTTATCAGCGCGCGTTAGCCATCCAGGAGAACGCGCTCGGGCTGGAGCATCCCGATGTGGCCACGAACCTGGAAAACTACGCCGCCCTATTCCGCGCCACGGGCCGCAGCGCTGAGGCGGCGGAGATGGATGCCCGTGCCAAGGCCATCCGCATGAAGCAGCCGAAAGATATCTGACGTCCCGATACCATGTACGTCTGCTGCTATTTTTTTAAGCCAATCAGCAACACCCCCTCCCCAACCGGGGAGAGGGAATGTCGGTTAGGTTGGTTCGGTTAAGTATTGGCTAGGCGCCTTGCAGGGTGCTGATTTCGATAATTTCTATAGCGCGTGCGTCCATCTTCACGGCGGTCCGATAGTCGCCGAGCGCGTCATAGATCAGCGCGAGGTTGATCAGGCTTTTGACCACTTCGGGATGTTTGGCGCCGTAAATCTTGACGCGAATATCGAGCGCCCGTTGATAATGCGGCTTGGCCTCGACATATCGAAGTTCAGCCTCGTAAAGCGCTGCCAGATTGTCGAGCAGGCCGGCGAACGCCACATCGTCCGTACCGACCTCCTGCTCGGCAAGGGCAAGCGCCTGTTTGGCAAAGGGAATGGCTTCCTGGAATTGGCCCTTCTCGTAAAGCTCGGAAGAACTCTTCAGGGCGTCCTCATAACTGGTTGAGGCGGCGAAAGCGGGGCTGGAGAAAAGCACAATGGCGGCGGTATAAAGTGCTGCAAAACGTGAGATGATCATAAGGCGCGTCCCGGTCTGTTGGCCCCCACTCAGACTTTGATCGTATTATTTTGTACGAAAAATATAAATTATCCGTTAATGCCACCCGGCCAACTTACCACAGCCGATCGGAGGCAATCGCCGCCCCTTCCGCCAGCGCCTTCAGCTTGAGCTGGCATATTTTTGGATCCACCTTACCCATGCCGGCGAAGGTACCGAAGCCGCAATCGACGCCGGCGATGACGCGCTCGCGGCCGATGATGCCGGCGAAGCGCTCGATGCGCTGGGCCACCAGTTCGGGATGCTCAATATAGTTGGAGGTGCTATCGATCAGGCCGGGAATGAGAATCTTATCATCCGGCAGGCCGACATCGCGCAACACCGCCCATTCATGGGCATGGCGCGGATTGGCGGCCTCCACGGATATGGCCGACGGCTTGGCCTTGACGATGATGCCGAGGATTTTCTCCAGGCCTATATCGCAATGATGCGGGCCCTCGTAATTGCCCCAACAAATATGCATGCGTACCGATTCGGCGGGCACGTCCGAAAGCGCCTCGTTCAGCGCCTCGATATTTTGTTCCGCCTGCTTAAGAAATTCCGCGTCGCTCATGTCGCTGAACGAGACATGACGCCCCATGGCGAGATCGGGGCAATCCACCTGCAACAGAAATCCGGCGTTAACGACAGCGTTATATTCCTCTTTCATGGCCGCGGCGAGGGCCGCCAGGTAGGCGTCGTGGCTCGGGTAATAGTCATTGGTCTGAAAGATCGCGATGACGCCGGGCGAGGCGGCGTTGAGAAATCCTTCCGTCGCATTCGCCGCGTCCACCGCGTCGCGGAAATTTTCGAGATCAGCTTCCAGCGGCAGGGTATCGCGCACCGCCACCGCGCCGGTACAGCGCGCCCGATGGACCGGGCGGGCACCCGCCGCCTGGCCCATGCGCACGCGGTACTTGGGAAAGCCGTCGAGATCAGCGAAATGAATCGGCGGGCTGTCGCCGGAGAAGCCGGTTAAACGGTCCTTCACATAGGTGGCGTAGCCCGGCTTGCTGGCCTCGCCGTCGCTCACCACATCGATGCCGAGCGCGACTTGCTCCGCCACCACATCGTGCACGGCACGGCGCATACAGGAATCGAAGCCCGCCGTGTCGTAGGGCTCGTCGGATTCCTTGGCGACGAGAAAGTCCATGACATCGTCGGGGCGCGGCAAGCTGCCGACATGGGTGGTTAGAATTCTATCGCTGCTGTGTTTCATCGCTTGGCCCCTGACTTATTATTGTTGGCGAAGATAGCTCAAGGCAGGTCGATCCGCCAATCATCGCTCCTTGGTATTAGAGCGCCGGATCAGTGGACGGCAGGCCGAGCAGCACACGGCCATGGTTGGACGCGTTGACATCCCAATTCTGGGTAATGTGGCCGCGCATGCAGTTTATGTCGCGCATCGCCCGCGAAACCGGATTGCGGTCGTACAGCCCGGCACCGCCGGAGATTTGGAACAGTAGATCGATCGCCTCGAACGAGAGCTTACCCGCCATGGCCGCTTTGGCGCGCAGTTCCGTCTTCAGTTCCATCGATGCAACTTCACCCTTCTCCGCCACCGCCATGCCGAGGTCACAGCAATTGTGGAGCAGCATGCGGGCCATGTGGATCGCCGTCCGCGCCTCGCCGACTTTGACGTGCACGGTGGCGTAATCGGTGACGCTCTTGCCCGACATACGCGAAATGCGGGTGCGTGCCTGGTCCAAGTAGAGATCGAAGGTCGCCTGTGCCAGGCCGAGCCCCGCGGCAGCCTGGTTGATCGAAAACATCGAGAATGCCGGCAACTTGTAAAGCGCCTCCGGGTTGACCGCACAGCCGGGCGCGTTGCCGCCGCCTTTGGTTTCGTTGATCGCGAGCGCGCGGTGCGCCGGCACGAAGCAATCTTCAATCGCGACATCGGCGCTGCCGGTGCCGCGCAGCCCCGCCGTATGCCAAGTATCGAGAATCTCGTACTCAGCGCAGGGGATTGCGTGCATCTGCGCAACCGGTTGATCGCCATCCCCTTCCGTAAAGGCGGCGGCAATGAACCAGTCGGCGCCATAAATACCGCTCGCAAACGGCCATTGTCCGCTCAGCCGCCAGCCGCCATCGACCTTTCGCGCCGTGCCGCAACCGGGAATCAAACTCCCCGCCACCATGGCGTCCGGCTTGTCGCGCCAGACATCCGCCTGGCCTTCGGCCGGCCAATAACCGAGCAGGCAATTATGCGAGCAATATTGCGTCAGGCACCAGCCAGCCGCGCAGCAACCTTGGGAAATCGTCTCGACGATATCGACCATGCCGGAAAAATGCGCCCCGGCACCGCCATGCGCCTTGGGCTGTAAAATACGGTGCATATTCGCCGCCCGCATCTCTGCCATGGTCTCAGGAGGAAGGCGGCGCAGCTGCTCCGTTTCCGCGCTACGCGCGCGAACCGTCTCGACAAGCGCCTCGGCGCGCGCCAAAAGTTTCGCACGCGTGAGCGTCTCCCCTGCCGCTGCTGTCGTTGCATCGTTCATGGCGCATCAGCTTAGCCGCTCCTCCGCCACGCCGCCAAGCGCAATCACCTTGATCATTGTGCGCAACGCGCTAGGTTGCTGCGTTATGCAAGTGCGGCGGAAAACCATTGGCGGCCAAGCCCACTACGATATCGTGGAAGTGTTCCAACGCGGCAGCCGCACCGAATACAGCTCGGTTGTGGCGCTCGGCACCGACCCCGACCCGCAGGTGGCGCTGGCCAAGCATCAGGCGGCGCTGGTCGATATCACCAAAACCCTGCTTCGCCTTCAGCACTGCAAGACAGCGACGCGACGATCGGGCGCAAATGCAACACGTTGAGAACCCGTCTGCGCGCCGAACAGGATCGCATTGGCCTGTTGTTGGACGCGATTGAAAAGCTCGAGCCGACGGGTGCGGAGCACGGCGAAGACGCCGCCGCGCCGAGCGGACCCGACGAATAGGCGCGCCTATCCGCGGCCGACAAACGGCATTTTCGTCGCCATGATGGTGAGGAATTGGGCGTTGGCGTCGAGCGGCAGGCTGGCCATGTAGAGAATGGCGCGCGAAACATTGTCGATATGCATCACCGGCTCGCTGACGATCTCGCCATTGGCTTGCGCCACGCCCTCGGCAATGCGCTGGGTCATTTCCGTTGCCGCATTACCGATATCGATCTGGCCGCAGGCGATGTCATATTTGCGCCCGTCCAACGATGTGCTTTTGGTGAGGCCGGTGATGGCGTGTTTGGTCGCCGTGTAGGGCGCCGAATTTGGCCGCGGCGCGGTGGCCGATACCGAGCCGTTATTGATAATGCGCCCGCCCATTGGCTTCTGGCTCTTCATCATGCGGATGGCTTCCTGGGTGCAGAGAAAAGCGCCGGTCAAATTGATATCGACCACCGTCTGCCATTGTTCGATGCTCAGATCCTCCAGGCCGATGGCGGGCGCGCCGGTGCCGGCATTGTTGAACAACAGATCGAGGCGGCCGAAGCGCGCCTTGGTGGCGGCGAACAAGGCTGCCACGGACGCCGCATCGGCGATATCCGTCGCCACCGCCAGTGCCCGCGCGCCGTCTTCGCCGGCCTCGGCGATGGTCTCTTCCAGGCGTTCCAGGCGACGCCCGGCCAAAACCAGCGAATAGCCTTCGCCGAGAAGTGCCAGTGCGGCATGCTTGCCGATGCCGCTGCCGGCGCCGGTGACCAGGGCGACTTTATCGTTTGAACTCATGGCGTTTCTCTCCTTGTGCGGCGGCTTGAGTAGCATAGGTTGGAATCATTCCGCTAGGCCCGGACTTCGGCGGCGAATTCGCAGCATGGTGAAGAGGGCGAGCAGTACAATAATGAGGAACGGCAACACGGCGTAATTCATCACCTGCCAGCCGATCAACTCGTGCAATATGCCGGAGAGCAGGGCCGCGCACGCGACCGAGCCAAAGACGATAAAATCATTGGCCGCTTGGGTCTTGGCTTTTTCCGCCGGTGTGTAGGTCTCGGTGACCAAATTTGTCGCGCCGACAAAAAGAAAACACCAGCCGATTCCCAGCATCATGCCGCCGATCCAGAAATGAACCAGATTCACGCCGGCCACATTGATGATGACGCAAATAGCGATCAACACGGTGCCGGCAAGCATGATGTTGAGCGTGCCGAAGCGCCGGATCAGGTGGCCGGTAAAAAACGCCGGCGCGAACATGGCGAAGACATGCCATTGAATGACTTGAGCGGTGGCGAAAAAATCATGCCCCTCATGCTGCATGGCGAGCGGCGTTGAAGACATCAGCAGCGACATCATCATATAGCCGACAACACCGCCGAGGACCGCGACCAGGAAAAGCGGCTGGCGCATGATGCGGTGCAGCGGCCGCCCGCCGCTCTGGCGCTCTTCGATGCCGGGGCGGGGAATATTGATGAAACGCAGCGTCACCAGGCTGGCGACATAGAGAATGGCGATCAACACATAGACGCCGGCAAAGACATCGCCGGGCAGCAGATCCTTGGAAAAATTGGCGAGCAGCGGTCCGATCGACGCGATCACGCCGCCCGCCATGACCAAAGAGATGGCACGGCTTTTGAAGGCATTCTCCGCCGTATCCGCGGCGGCAAACCGGTAATATTGGCCAAAACCGTTAAACGTACCGACCAGAAAACAGGCGATGCAGAAGAGAATAAAATCAGATTCGCGGATCGCCACAATCGCCAATCCGGCGCCGACGAGACCAAGACAGAGACCGACGGTAAACCCGTCGCGCCGGCCGATGCGCTTCATCAATAACGACGCTGGCACCGTGACCGCCATGACAGCGACAAATTGCACCGCGAGCGGCAGGGTGGCGAGCGCCTTATCCGGCGAGAGTTGATAGCCGATCAACGCGGCGGATGTGACGATTGCCGACGTCGCGGTCATGAAGAAGGCTTGGCAAAGCGCCAAGAGCAAAACGTTGCGCCGGCGCGATGTGCGGGACATCGCGCCGGTGTTCGCCATTGAATCCACGTTCAAATGGAATCCACGCTCAAATGCCGGGCGCTATCTTAGGCGGCCTTGCCGGATAATGTCGGCGCCGGCATCAGCGGCTCGAGCACAAAATTCGCCGCCGTCAAACCGTCGCGAATGGTGCGCGCCAGATCGACCGCGTTGGGACCGTCGCCGTGCAGGCAGATGCTGCGCGCCGCCATGGCGACCGGCTTGTCATTGATGCTCAACACTTCGCCATGCTCGAGAAAGCGCGCGAGGCGCGATTTCGTGTCTGCCAAATCGGCGCCTTCATTGGCGCGCTTCAGCACAAGGCCGCCGTCGTCATCATAGCTGAGGTCGAAATAGAGTTCGGGCACCACGTCGATGCCCATTTTGGCGGCGATTCGGGTGACCGCGTGGTTTTCCACCGGCGCCGGGTAGTAAATCATCGGTCGCGGGCAAATCTCGATCATCGCGCGGACGAATGCCTCGCCCAGCGCTTCGCTGACGCTCAGCATGGAATAAAGCGCGCCGTGCGGCTTCACATGGTGCAGTTCCATATCGTGCGCCTTCAGGACGGCGCTGAGCGCACCCACTTGGTAGAGCGTATCGGCGTAGACTTCGTCCGGCGACAGCGACATGGTGCGCCGGCCAAACCCCTGCAAATCCGCCAGGCCGGGATGGGCACCGACGGCAACACCATGCTGCTTGGCCAGGCGCACGGTTTTCACCATGGTCATGGGATCGCCGGCATGGAAGCCGCAGGCCAGATTTGCCGTGGTGATATGGGGCATCAACGCTTCGTCCGCCCCCATCTGCCAGTTGCCGAAACTCTCTCCGCAATCAATATTGATGTCGAATGTCCGCGCCATGGCGAATTCTCCCTGTAAATGGAGTAATTGGCAGGTTTCGCGATTTTATCCACAAGGTGCCGTGAAGCCTGGAAATACAGCTTATTTCAGGCTTCCGGACCACTCGCAATGAATTATTTTTACTTTATTTGCAAAATATTCGATTCATCTGCTGATATTTTTCTCAAGAGTCTGTATATAACCAGTCCGGCTCGGATTTGAGCGTCTGATCCGGGCGAGCCACCCTCATCAGAACATACAAGAGAAGACATATGCCCCCGTCCTATCACAGGAAGCCCAAGCCATCCCGCGAGTACCAGAATAAAAAGCGTAATTGCTTGAAGTGCGGTGAGAAATTCACCAGCGAATGGACCGGCGAGCGGATTTGTCCGAAATGCAAACAAACCACCGAATGGCGTTCCGGCGCCGGTATCTCGGCGGCCTAAAGACGGCCATCCAGACGCGCGGCGCAGCGCTGGTTGCGACCCAAATGGTCATTCGAGAAGTTTGACGCTTTCGGCTTTCACCCGCACGTGCGAGCCGAATAATGCATGATCCGGCACGATCCAAGATACAGATATATTGCGGCAAACGACATAAGCGCGGCCACTAGCCTGTGCCCGCGTTAAATCGTCTGCCGGCCAAAGGCCAGGCCGCTCTTTGGATGAGTGGAACCGTACTTTCCTTTGCGTTAATGGGGATTTGCGGGCGCGAGCTAAGCTCTGACCTCAACACATTTCAGACCCTATTCTGGCGCTCATTGGCGGGCGGTATTGCGACCCTGCCGTTGCTTTTCTATCAAGGCTGGGGTCACGTCCGCACCACGCGCCCAATGGCGCAAATCGTCCGCAATCTGTTCAATTTTGCCGGCCAGTATGGCTGGTTTTATGCCATCGGCGTGATTTCCCTGGCAGAAGTC
>JAPYQV010000090.1 GCA_029937205.1 Alphaproteobacteria bacterium | reverse complement strand
CCGCAAGGTGCATAATCCGCGCAGTTTACAGATCGGCCAGACTTTAACGCTCGCCTTTGAGCCGTTGGTCGACGATGACAAGGCGAATGCCTTCCGGCTGGCCGAGATCGCACTCGATGTGGCGCCGGATCGCGATATTCTGGTGGCGCGCCAATCAGATGACAGTTTTCATGCGAGTGAAGTGGCGCGAGATCTGGTTCGCCGGCTGGAAAAAGCCGAGGGCCGGATTCAAACAAGCCTTTACGACGCCGCGACCGAGGCCGGACTACCGATCAACATTCTGATGGAAATGGTGCAGATCTTTAGTTTCGATGTCGATTTCCAACGGGAAATCCAAAAAAACGACCATTTTGAGGTGCTCTACGAAAATCTCATGAACGACAAGGGAGAAACCGTTGCCCTCGGGCCGGTGCTCTTCACCTCCCTGACATTGAGCGGCAAGAAAATCGGCCTCTATCGTCACGAGCCCAGCAACGGCCCGGTCGATTATTTCAACGTCAAGGGTCAGAGCGCGCGCAAAGCGCTGATGCGTACGCCGATCAACGGCGCGCGCCTGTCTTCAGGCTATGGCATGCGGCACCATCCGGTGCTCGGCTACAACAAAATGCACCGCGGTTTGGATTTCTCAGCGCCGCGCGGAACGCCGATCGTGGCGGCCGGCGACGGCGTGATTGAGGTGGCCGGGCGTAACGGCTCCTACGGCAAATATATCCGCATCCGCCACAATGGCACCTACAAGACCGCCTATGCCCACATGAAGGGCTTTGCGCGCGGCATGAGGGCCGGTAAACGCGTGCGCCAGGGCCAGACCATCGGCTATGTCGGCACTACGGGGCGCTCGACCGGTCCGCATTTGCATTACGAAGTGATGCGCAGCGGCAAACGCATGAATCCGCGCAAGCTCAAATTACCGACAGGTCAAAAGCTGAAAGGCGCGGAATTGGCTCTGTTCGAGGGACAGGTCCGCAAGGTGCGCGTCCTGATCGCCGAGGTTCCGAGCGTACAGAAAGTCGCCAGCAGGTAATTTTTTCGAAGCCGCGCGTGTCAGCCCTCTCTTCCCCGGGGGGAACAGAGGGCTTGGACCTCAGGCGGCGCTTAACACCTCTCCCGATTCGCTTGAAGCGATGCTCAGCCCGCCTTCTCCGGGGGCCACGCGGATGCTTTGTCCATCCAGCAATTTACCTTCGAGGATGAGATTGGCCAGCGGATCCTGCAAATGGCGCTGAATGACGCGCTTGAGTGGCCGCGCGCCATAAACCGGATCATAGGCCGTTTCGGCAAGCCAGGCGCGGGCGCTCGGGACAAGATCGAGTGTGAGCTTGCGCTCGGCCATACGTGCCGTCAGCTGCGCGATTTGGATATCAACAATGGCGTCCAAATTTTCGCGGCTCAAGCGATGGAAGAGAATGATCTCGTCCAGGCGATTGAGAAACTCGGGACGAAATGCGGCACGCACAATATCCATGATCGGCTCGCGCACAGCGCTTGAATCCTCGCCGTCAGGCTGCGCTGCCAATAGTTCGCCGCCAAGGTTGGAGGTCATGATAATGACGGTGTTGCGAAAATCCACGGTGCGCCCCTGTCCGTCGGTCAAACGACCGTCGTCCAACACCTGGAGTAATATGTTGAACACGTCCGAGTGCGCCTTTTCCATTTCATCGAAAAGCACCACCTGATAGGGCCGGCGGCGCACGGTTTCGGTCAGCACACCGCCTTCTTCATAACCGACATATCCGGGCGGGGCGCCGACCAGACGTGCCACAGAATGCTTTTCCATATATTCCGACATGTCGATACGGACGAGCGCGCTTTCATCATCAAACATGAACTCCGCCAACGCTTTCGCCAGCTCCGTCTTGCCGACGCCCGTCGGGCCAAGGAACATGAACGACCCAATCGGGCGGTCGCCGTCCTGAAGGCCCGCCCGCGCGCGCCTGACGGCATTGCTGATGGCGATAACGGCCTCATCCTGGCCAATCAGCCGACGGCGCAGACTATTCTCCATTTGGAGCAGTTTCTCACGCTCGCCTTCGAGCATTTTTTCCACCGGAATACCGCTCCAGCGTGCCACCACGGAGGCAATGTGCGATTCGCCGACAGCCTCATCGAGCATACGTGCCGCCTCGCCCGCCTCGAGTTCGGCAAGCTCGCGTTCAAACTCCGGGATGACGCCATAGGCGAGTTCGCCGGCGCGCGCCAGGTCACCGTTGCGCTGGGCAATTTCGAGCTCGCCACGCGCGGTGTCGAGTTTTTCCTTGATCTTCTGCCCGCTGGCCAGCCGATCCTTGTCGGCCTGCCAGATAGCCGCAAGATCGGCGGAGCGACCTTCCAATTCGGTCAACTCATGTTGTAACTTTTCCAATCTATCGGCTGAAGCGGCGTCTTCTTCTTTCTTCAGCGCCTCGCGCTCGATCTTGAGCTGAATGATACGCCGGTCCAGTTCATCAAGCTCTTCGGGCTTGCTGTCGATTTCCATGCGCAGGCGGCTCGCCGCTTCGTCCATCAAATCGATGGCTTTATCGGGCAAAAAGCGATCCGCAATATAGCGGTTGGAAAGGGTCGCGGCCGATACAAGGGCACTGTCGGCGATCCGTACACCATGGTGAACTTCATATTTCTCTTTCAGTCCGCGCAGAATTGAGATGGTGTCCTCAACCGTTGGCTCGGCGACGAATACCGGCTGAAACCGGCGCGCCAGGGCGGCATCCTTTTCCACATGTTTGCTGTATTCATCCAGGGTCGTGGCGCCGACGCAGTGCAGTTCACCGCGCGCCAAAGCCGGCTTGAGCAGATTCGAGGCATCCATCGAACCCTCCGCAGCACCGGCGCCAACGATGGTGTGCATTTCGTCGATAAATAAGATTACTTCGCCATCAGAAGCCAATACTTCGGCAAGTACGGCCTTGAGCCGTTCTTCAAATTCGCCGCGAAATTTCGCGCCGGCGATCAGCGCGCCGAGATCCAGCGACAAAAGCCGCTTTTCCAAAAGAGATTCGGGAATATCGCCATTGACGATTCGCAACGCCAGACCCTCGACGATGGCCGTTTTACCGACTCCGGGTTCACCGATTAACACGGGATTATTTTTTGTACGGCGCGACAAAACCTGGATTGTGCGGCGAATTTCCTCGTCCCGTCCGATCACCGGGTCGAGTTTGCCCTCGCGCGCCGCTTCCGTCAGGTCGCGGGCGTACTTTTTCAGAGCTTCGAAATTATCTTCCGCACTGGCGCTCTCCGCTGTACGTCCCTTGCGCAATTCGTTAATCGCTGAATTCAGCGCCTGCGCCGTCAATCCCGCATCAGCTAATAGTTTCGCCGACGGGGTACCGGCGGCAAGGGACAGCGCCAACAAAAGGCGCTCTACCGTGACAAAGCTGTCACCTGCCTTTTCGGCGATTTCCGTGGCGCTTTCAAACAGGCGCGCCGTTTCAGGCGCGAGATATACCTGACCGGCTCCCGACCCTTCAACTTTTGGCAACTTGTCCAATTCGCGCTCAATACCGCGCAGCGCGTCTTCAGGGCGCCCGCCGGCCACGCGAATTAAATTGGCGGCCAATCCCTCCTTGTCGTCGAGGATAACTTTCAGGAGATGTTCGGGGGCAAAGCGCTGATGCCCACTGCGCAAGGCCAATCCTTGCGCGGACTGTACGAATCCGCGTGAGCGTTCCGTGAATTTCTCGTAATCCATTTTGCCCTACTCCGCTTAGCCGCCCGCTTCGTGAGCCAGTATCTTACCGCACTCGCAACATATGGAACCTGGGCGCCTGTTCAGACACAATCTTGTGGTCTCTATATGGGAACTGGAAACGTGCTCACAAGGGCTTGTCAGCGAAGCTCCACCACAAAAATGCCGGATGTCGGGTATATTCTGACGGCCCCATTAGGGCCAAAATAATATAAAGCTAGCGCCTCAAGCGGGCGAGCCATCCATTTCGCTCGGCTCGGCGACCACTTCTTCCGAAGTTCCCGCCTCGACCGGCTCAGCAACATGTGTGACAGATGCGGCAATCTCACTGCTCTCAGCTTGTTGACCCTCGGCGAGGGCGCCGCTATCGGGCTCCGCAGATGGCTGAGGGAGAGGCTGCTGCGCCTGCTGATGAGGCGGTCGATTTTGCGGCCGGCCCTGATTACGCCCACCACGTTGGTCATTTCCGCCGCTTTGCTCGGCTCCGCCGCGTTGCTCATTGCCGCCGCGTTGCTCGGTGCCGCCGCGTTGCTCGAGGCCACCATTTGCCACCATCACGCGGTAATAGTGCTCGGCATGCTGAAAATAATTTTCGGCCGCCACCCGGTCTCCGAAGGTTAATGCATCCCGACCAAGAGCTTGATATTTTTCAATCACTTGATAGGCGGTGCCACGGATTTTTCCTTGCGGTCCGCTGCTTTCAAAGTTGGAATTGCGTCCGCCGCCACCACTTGGGCGGCGCCCATTTCCACGATGACCGCGCGGTCGTTTCGTCGATTGGCCTTGCTTCATATTTTGATCTCATCCATCGGGCTCGAACAATTGGTTCGCCCGCAGCGCCGCCTATTTGCGGCGATTTTCCTTAACCATTGGGACAAGGTAACAGCCTGTACGGCTGCGTTTGCGTAGGCAACGACACTCGCTTTCGCATTTGCGTTGACCACGACCAACTAGACCCTAGCCAGGATTACTCAGTTTTCAACCCTTATTTTTCGAAATTTCATGTTAACCCGTTGTCGGTTAACCAATTCTTTCTCGCTAATCACTTAATCGGTGGCCAATTCAAAAATCCCGCAGCGCTCAATTCCGGCCAAATCTCTGCGCCGTTCGCACTCGACAAGCCCGGCGCCGCTTAACAGATTAGCGGCCTGCGCGCCCAATCCGGCGCCAAGTTCCAGGAACACGCGTCCGACCGGCGATAACAGCCGGGACAGATCCGGCGCCAAGGCGCGATAGGCATCGTCACCTCGCGCGCCGGCGAAAAGCGCCTCTGCCGGTTCATAATTGGCAACCTCCGGCATCAATTCGGCGCGCTCGCCATCGGCGACATAAGGTGGATTCGCCACGATAATATCGAACGCGGGCGACAACGCCTGGCCCCAGGAACCGGCGAAAAAATGGGCCCGGGATATCACGTTGTGGCGCTCGGCATTGCACTGCGCGACGTTCAGCGCGGCGACACTGCGGTCCACGCCATAGCCTTCAGCAGAAGGCAACTCGCGCAAAAGCGAAACCAGCAAACAACCACTGCCAACACCGAGATCAAGGATGCGAATATTTGCTTCCAGCCGACTGCGCGCGAATTCAAGCGCCGCTTCGACCAGGGTTTCGCTATCCGGGCGAGGGATCAACGTGGCGCGCGTGACTTCGAACGAGAGTCCCCAAAACTCGCGCTCACCGGTGAGATAGGCCATCGGTTCATGCGCTGCCCGGCGCCGCGCCAAAGCTGTTAAGGCATCGACCAGCGGGCGATCCAGGGTTTGGGCATGCTGAACCAACAGGCCTTCGCGCGTCATTCCCGCGATATGTGCC
The DNA here is from genome assembly GCA_029937205.1 of Alphaproteobacteria bacterium. GTDB lineage: Bacteria > Pseudomonadota > Alphaproteobacteria > UBA828 > UBA828 > PTKB01. The sequence goes on along the minus strand of JAPYQV010000090.1, from coordinate 3,302 downwards.
AAAAGAATTCGTGCCTCATGGCGCGGCTTCTCTATCCCGCCCTCGGCCAACAAACTGCTCGCCTGACGCAGAGCATCTTCCACACTGATCGCGCCGGCGATCAATTTGACTGCGCCAGGCGGCGGGTTTGCTCATCATTGAGCAATTCGTCGACAATTTCGTCCAGTGCCTCGCCGCTCAATATCTTATCGAGTTTGTGGAGCGTTAGATTAATGCGGTGATCGGTGACCCGGCCTTGCGGATAATTATAGGTCCGGATGCGCTCCGAGCGGTCGCCCGAGCCGATCTGGCCGCGCCGCGTCTCGGCCCGTTCCGCATCGCGCTGGCGGCGTTCATGATCATAAAGCCGGGCACGCAACACCTTCAGTGCTTTGGCACGGTTCTTATGTTGCGATTTTTCATCCTGCTGGGTGACCACCAGGCCGCTCGGCAAATGGGTGATTCGAACCGCACTATCCGTCGTGTTGACGCTTTGACCGCCGGGCCCGGAAGCCCGGTAGACATCAATTCTGAGATCCTTATCCTGAATCACCAAATCGACTTCTTCGGCCTCCGGCAACACCGCCACGGTCGCCGCCGAGGTGTGAATCCGCCCGCTCGCCTCGGTTTCCGGCACGCGCTGTACGCGGTGAACACCGGATTCATACTTCAGCCGGGCAAACACGCCGCGCCCGCCGATTTCCATCACCACTTCCTTGACCCCGCCCAAACCGGTCTCTGACAGTGACATGACCGTGGCGCGCCATTTTTTCTCCTCGGCATAGCGCTGATACATGCGCATCAAATTGGCCGCGAACAGGGCAGCCTCTTCGCCCCCGGTACCGGCGCGAATTTCCAGAATGGCGCTTTTCTCGTCTGCTTCATCCTTGGGCAACAACAGGATTTTCAGTTGATCGCCCAGTTTCGGCACAGATTTCTTAAGCGTGCCGAATTCCTCTTCGGCCAACTGCCGCATTTCACTGTCGGTTTCCGGGTCGGCGATCATACCGGCCAAATCCGCCGCTTCCGCCTCGGCACTGCGCAGCGCCTCGATGGCGCCGACCACCGGCTTGAGTTCGGCATATTCGCGCGACAATCGGACCAATTCATCGTTCGCCAATTCGCGCTGTCCGGACAGCAAATCCGATAATTCGCTCTGGCGGGCGAGAATGCTGTCGAGGCGTTCGTCGAATTTCACTCAAGTGCTCCGTTATTCTGGCTCAGCAATAGCGCTTGAGATGCGCCTGTAAGCCCTCTTGGCTGACTTCCTGCTGATCTCCGGAGCCGAGGTCGCGCACCGTTACGTTGTTTCTCGAGGCCTCCTCGCCGCCGAGCAAAACGGCGCAAACGGCGCCCATCCGGTTGGCCCGCTTGAGGCGTTTGGAAATATTGCCGCGAAAGGCCAGATCGGCACAAAACCCGGCGCCACGCAGTTCCTGCGTCAAAGCGAACGCCTGAGCTTCCATATCCGGCCCAACCGGCACCACGGCGATAATTTTAGCTTCACTCTCGACTTCGCCGACCAGCATCGCCAGGCGCTCAATTCCTGCCGCCCAGCCCACACCGGCGGTCGCCGGCCCGCCCATGGTCTTGACCAGACCGTCATAGCGCCCGCCGGCGAGCACAGCGCCTTGCGCGCCGAGCGCCTCGGTGGTGAATTCAAAGGCGCTGTGACAGTAATAATCCAGGCCACGAACCAGATGCGGATTCAGCTCGTAGGCTAAATCCAGCCGGTCCAGACCGGCGCAGACGGTTTGAAAGAAATCGCGCGATGACGGGTTCAGATATTCCGCCAGTTTCGGCGCTTCGGCAATAATCTTCCGGTCGCCCTCGTCCTTTGAGTCCAAAATACGCAGTGGATTTCTGTCCAACCTATCGCGGCTTTCTTGCGACAGCTCTTTCAAATGCGCGCTCAGATACTTAACCAGACTGGCGCGGAACTCGGCGCGGCTTTCGCCATCACCCAATGTATTCAACTCGAGCTTGACCGCATCTGCGACACCGAGCGTCTTCAAGATATGCGCCCCGAGGGCAATAATTTCCACATCCCCCAGCGCTTCCGGAACCCCGAGCAATTCCGCGCCGATCTGGTGGAACTGACGCAATCGACCCTTTTGCGGCCGTTCATAGCGAAACATCGGACCGCTATAAAAATATTTCAGCGGAAGGTTTTGGCTCAGGCCGCCGCTGATCAAGGCGCGCGCGACGCCGGCGGTATTTTCCGGCCTGAGGGTAATCCACTCGCCGCCCTTGTCCTGAAACGTATACATCTCCTTGGTGACGATATCCGAGACGTCTCCGAGCGTCCTTTTGAACACTTCGGTGAACTCAAATATGGGCGTGGATATTTCCTCATAGCCATAGAGACCGGCGGTCGAGCGGGCCAGATCCATAACATGGCGGTGCGCTCTGCTGTCGCCCGGCAAAAGGTCATGTGTGCCGCGAACCGGCTGTAACTTCGACACTTGAAACTCCGTTCAAACTATCGCGAAACGAGTTGCGCGCCGGCAACGCATCCGGCGCGCATTTATTTCTGTAAATTTTGCTGGAGCGACGTCGCCAACCGGAAAAATTGGTAGAAGCGCTAGTGGTTTGCGTTCGTGCCGGCGACCAGGGCTTCCGGATCCAAAGGAACATTGCGCCGCACCACGCCAATCGGGCCCAAGGCCTCCACCACAGTGCCATCGACGCGCAGTTCCAAGGCACCGGCATTACCCGTAACCATGATCAAACCGGTGCGGTCCGGCACCTGATAAACATCACCGGTGCGCAAAATTCGGGTCAACAACAATTCATTGTTGGGTCCCTGTATTTGTACCCAGCTATCCGCCGTCGCCGTAATCGCAATTCTAAAATCCGTGTTTTCCACGCCATATATACTGGGCTGATAGGCCGGTACATCGGGCGTCTCCGGAGAAGCCGAAGCGACGTCGAACGCTGCTGAATTGCCAGTGTCGTTCAATTCCTGCGCCTGTGCATTGCCGACGATCGGATTTGTCTGGCTCGACGCGGAAGGCGCTGGGTCGACCACATCAATCGCTTCGCTTGGCGTATTTTCGCGCGCACTATCCCACAGGGATGTATTTCCTTGCGGCGCATTTTCAGAAGTCGTTGTCGTGGCTGCAGGCGCAACTTCCGCCGCTGCAACGCTATCCACGTTGGCCTCTGTGGTTGAATTTTCCGGTGCCGCGCCATCAGCTTCCTGCCACAGCGAATTGGTCCCCGAATTCGAACCGGAAGCGGCGCTGGATGCCGTTTCTTCAGGCTTTAATATTGCGCTCTCGCCTGTCGTGGACGACGCATCAGCGCCTGCGGTAGCCGGA
>JAPYQV010000089.1 GCA_029937205.1 Alphaproteobacteria bacterium | reverse complement strand
GAGTGGGCTGGATGCTACGCTCCAAACTGTCGCCGGGCACGCGCTGCGCGCTCGAGCATGGCGGCGTCGCGCCAGTCATCATGGCAGCGGATGCAAACGTCAAACGGGCCTTGCCGCTGTTGGCCAAAGGCGGTTTCTATCACGCCGGTCAGGTATGCGTTTCGGTGCAGCGCATTTTTGCGCACCATTCCATCGCCCGATCGGTGGCGAACGGTCTCGCCAAAGAGGCCAAGGCATTGAAAGTGGGCGATCCAACCAAAGCCACGACCGACGTCGGCCCGCTGATTCGCCCGCGTGAAGTCGACCGGGTGGCGGAGTGGGTCGAAGAAGCCCGCGCCGGCGGCGCCAAGGTTCTGGCCGGCGGCAAGCGCCTGTCGAAAACCTGCTATGCGCCGACCGTCCTTTGGGACCCGCCGAAGAACGCACGGGTCAGTAAGAATGAAGTGTTTGGCCCCGTCGTCTGCGTCTATCCGTTCCGCTCGCTCGATCAGGCGATTGCGCGCGCCAACAGCCTCGATGTCTCGTTCCAGGCCGCCGTCTTCACCCAGGACATGGACACCGCGCTCCGCGTCTATAAGCGCATCGACGGCTCGGCGGTAATGCTCAACGACCACACCGCCTTCCGCGTCGACTGGATGCCCTTCGCCGGCCTCAAACATTCCGGCCACGGCGTCGGCGGCATCCACCACACCATGGAGGAAATGCAAGCCAAGAAGATGTTGGTGCTCAATTCGCCTGAGCTTTAGGGCACCATTCCAACCCGGCGGGCAACGGATGGCGCCGGACACGGAACTTGGCGAGTTCCTCTCGAGCGTGGTCGACCTCAGCGCCCAGCGCGGAGCGGACGGTTGTGCCGCTGCCGGCCTGATTTGTGAAATTTCGGAAAATGCCCGGATGGCACCGGCAAAATCCGAGACACCGTTACCTCGCGATCTCCCGGTCTGCCGTCATCTTGTGGGCGCTCTTTCCCAGGCCAAGGACGGCCCGGCGGCCGAATTGGCAGAGGCGATTGCAGCGCTGGCCGGCAAACTGCGCTGGGTACAAAACCCGAATTATGTGCACGATCCGAACATGCGCGCCTTTGTCGCGGATTACGCTTATGTGGAAATTTCCGGTCCAGACGGCATGGTGCTGAGCCCGAACACGGCGCTTGGCCTGCTGCTGATCGGCCCGGAAAATCTTTATCCGCCGCACAACCACCCGGCCGAGGAAATTTACATGGTCGTGGCCGGCGAGGCAGCATGGCAGCGCGCCGGCGCGCCGTGGCAGCTTCGGCCGTCGGGATCGGTTATTCACCACGAACCGAAGGTGATCCATGCCATGCGGACGGCCGCGCAACCCCTGCTCGCGCTCTATGCCTGGCGTGGTGAAATTGGCACGGCGGCCCGACTGGTCTAGCGATGGCCGATCTGGCCGACATGGGCGCGGGGATCGACTTTCATGGTATCGCCGGGCGACCGGGTGGCGATTTCCAAGGCACCCATGATCGCGCTACCGGTGATGCGCAAGAGCGGCGCTTCCGGGTCCCACTGCCGGGTGCCCTGGTCCAGGCCTTCGAACATGCCCATGATACTGGCGCCTTCGCACACCACTTGGAGATGGGGCGGCACGATAATGGCGATGCCGCCCATCACGCTGGTCACATGAACTTCGGTGACGCCGGCGCCCCGTCATCGTGGCGCTTGAATGCTGTCAATTTTTGCTGAAGATCTCTAACCTCTTCAACAAGCTGAGTTTTTGTGCGTTCCATTGATTTCTTTAAAATATCTTCCCACCTAGCAACTCATCACATTTAATAACAGTTAACTATTTTGCTCATTTTTGGTTAACGAAGAATTAATCACCGCGCGCTAGGTCATCCTACGTCGGACAAAAATGCAAGCCTTCCCTCAAAATATGTAAAGGAGAGTATTTAGTAAATTACGCATGGAGAGCATTGCAGAGATTACGTATATTTAGGGCGGATCCTTCGTCCAAATCCGCCAAACAGCACTGCCACACAGCACCGCCGATGTTTCGCGTATGATGCGAGCCTGTAGCCTGTACGGCGCTTCGGGGAAATAGAATGAAAACCTATCATGGCAGTTGCCATTGCGGCGCGGTCAAATTTGAGGTCGATGTGGATTTAACTCAGTTGACGCGTTGCACCTGTTCAATTTGTACGAAGAAGGGCGGCCTCTTCTGCTATGTGCCGCCGGACCGGTTCCGCCAGTTGCACGGCGAAGGTGACATGACCTTCTATCGCTTCAACACGGGAGAGGCAGAGCATCGCTTCTGCAAACACTGCGGCATTCACACCTTTGGCCATCCGCGTTCAGCGCCGGAGCTCTTTCTCGTCAATGTTCGCTGTCTCGACGATTTCGATCTCGATACCGCGGTATACGATATCAAAGTGTTCGATGGCCGGAATTGGGAAGCCGCGTTCAAGGCACGCCAGGAATGCGGCTGAACCATCAGGACAGCGTTCTCCGCCGTCACACTTCCAGCACCGCCAGCGCTTCGCCAACCACGTAGGTCTCGCCGACCTCGCCGATGATTTCGGTGATGGTGCCGCTGGCCGGGCTTTCGAGCTCGACCGTTGCCTTGTCGGCCTCGATCACACCGATCACGTCACCGGCCTCGACCGCGTCGCCGACCTTTTTGTGCCACTCCATCACTACGGCATCCTCGACGGTGAGGCCGAGGCGGGGCACTTTTATTTTGACTTTCACCGGCGGATTTCCTTTTAGCGGCCTGTTTATTTTCCTGTAAACTTTGCCGCTCGCTTCTCAAGAAAGGCGTTCATGCCCTCCTTCTGATCCTCGCTGTCGAACAGCGCCAGGAATTCGCGCAGCTCATATTCAAGCGCCGCCGGCATGTCCGCCTCCGCACCCACATTGACGCAGGACTTGGCTGCCGCCAGGGCGAGCGGTGCCTTTTTGGCCAGCTTCGCCGCCCATTCCGCCGTGAGGCCGGCGAGCGCCAATCTCGGAACGGCGCGGTTGGCAAGGCCGCATTGGACGGCTTCCAGGCCGGAGACGAACTCGCCGAGCATGAGAATTTCCTTGGCTTTCAGGCGGCCCATCCAGCGCGTGAGACGAACGGCTGCGCCGGCACCCGGAATGACGCCAATATTGATCTCGCTCAGGCCAAAACGGCAGTCCTCGGCGCAAAGCACAAAGTCACAGGCCAATGACATCTCAGTTCCGCCGCCCGTCGCATAGCCGTGCACCGAGGCAATCACCGGTTTGGGCAGGCTTTCGATATCGTCAAACAAGCCGAGCCACTGGCGGTTGTAGCCTTCCATGTCTGCCGGCGTCTTACCGACCAATTCGGTGATATCGGCGCCGGCAGTAAAGGCGCGCTCGCCGGCGCCGCGCAGTACCACCACGCGCACACCGTCGTCACCGCCTATCTCGGCCAGGGCGGCGCGCATCTCAGCAATGCACAGCGCGTTCATGGCGTTGAGCTTTTTCGGACGGTTGAGGGTGATATGGGCGACGGCGTCCCGGACCTCGTAGAGAATGGTTTCATAGGTCATGTGAGCGGACAGTCCATCAGGGCGCGGATTTCATCGGCAATGCGCGCCGCATTCGGCAGATAGGCCTTTTCCAGCACCGGCGCAAACGGGCTCGGCGCAAACGGCGGCGTGATGCGGAGTGGCGGTGACTTCAGCACGCCATGGGCCTGTTCCGAAACCCGGGCGATGATCTCGGCGCCAATGCCGCACGGCGCGTGGGCCTCATGCACAATACACAGCCGCCCGGTGCGCTTGACCGAGCTGATGATGGTGTCGCTGTCGAGCGGGCTCAGGCTCATCACGTCGATCACTTCGGCCTCAATGCCGTTTTCCTCTGACAGACTGTCCGCTGCACTGAGCGCCGCGCGCACCATGGTCGAAACGCCGACAAGGGTGATGTCACTTCCCGACCGCCGCACTTCCGAGCGGCCGATAGGGAGAGTGAAATCCTCGCCATCCTCCGGCACCTCGCCGGATGAGCCGATCAGGCGCTTGGCAAACAGGCAAAGCACCGGATTATCGTCGCGGATGGCAGACTTGAACAGGCCCAAGACATCGCGCGGCGTGCTCGGCGTCACCACTTTCAGGCCCGGCACCTGGGCGAACCAGGCGCCGAGGCTCTGTGAATGCTGCGGCCCGGCATTCACGCCACCCGAGCCAAACGTGTACACCGTGAGCGGCACCGACACTTGGCCGCCCAGCATGTAACGTAGCTTGGCAGCCTGATTGACCAGTGGGTCCATGCAACAGGTGAGAAAATCCTCGAAGCCGATCTCGACCACCGGACGCAGACCGGTCATCGCCGCACCGACGGCGGCCGAGACAAAGCCGTTCTCGGCAATCGGCGTATCGCGCACCCGCATGGCGCCGAATTGCCCGTAGAGGCCACGCGTCTGGGCGAAGATACCGCCGCTTTCGCCGACATCCTCGCCCATCACAATGACGTCTTCATCGCGCGCCATTTCCTCGCGCAGCGCCCGGTTGAAGGCCTGGTAATATTTGAGTTTGGCCATCAGGCGCCATCCATCTCGACGTAAACATTGGTCATCAAACCATCCGGCGTTGGGTCGGGCGCCAGTTCGGCGAATGTAACCGCATTGGCGATGGCGGCTTGCTCATCCGCGTGTGCCGTTGTGAGCACCGCTTCAGCCACGCCAAATCTGTCCTTTAACAGCGCTTCAAGGCGCAGGATCGGATCGCCCTTCTTCTCCGCTTCGGTCTCGCCGTCGGGCTTATAGACTTCCGGGTCGCCCTCATAATGGCCGTGCCAGCGATAGGTCTTGCCCTCGATCAACGATGGCCCCAGCCCGGCGCGGGCGCGCGCTACCGCCTCGGTCACGGTTTCATAAACAGCGAGCGCATCGCCGCCATCGATGGTGACGCCGGGCATGTCGTAGGCCGGCGCCCGGTCGGCCACATTGGCGACCGGCACATGGGTCTCGTAGGGCGAGAGCTCGGCATAGCGGTTTGATTCGCAAAAGAACACCAGCGGCAGACGCCACAGCGAGGCCATGTTCATGGCTTCGTGGGCGACACCGGCGCCCGATGCGCCCTCGCCGAAAAATGCCACCGCGACGGCGCCGGAGCCCTTGACCTGTGCGGTCAGAGCGGCGCCAACGCCGAGCGGCATGGACTGGCCGACAATGCCGTTGGCGCCGAGCATGCCGACCGACACATCGGCGATGTGCATGGAGCCGCCACGGCCTTGCGAATAACCCGCCTGCTTGGCGAACAATTCCGCCATCATTCGCTTGGCGTCGCCGCCCTTGGCCAGGCAATGGCCATGGCCGCGGTGGGTGCTGGTGATGTAGTCGGTTGCCGCCAGGGTGGCGCACACGCCCGCCGCGCAGGCCTCCTGGCCGATCGAGAGATGAATGAAACCGGGCAACTCGCCGGCCTTGTATTTGGCCGAGGCCGCTTCCTCGAAATAGCGGATGCGGCACATGGTGCGGTGCATTTCCAACACGGTCTGCTCGTTCAATTCGGCCATTGAGTGTTGTCCTTTAGCAGCCCATTTGGCGGGCGATATAGAGTTGCTGGATTTCGTTGGTGCCTTCGCCGATCTCGAGAATTTTCGCTTCGCGGTAGAAGCGGTTGACCTTGGTGTCCTCCATGAAGGCCGAGCCGCCATGCAGTTGAAACGCATCCATCGCCGCCTCGGTCGAACGCTGCGTACCGAACAGCTTGGCCATGGCCGCCTCCTTCCTGCACTCCATTCCGTTGCTGAACAGATAGGCGGCATAATGGGTGAGGCGGCGCGACGCTTCCATGCCGCACGCCATGTTCGACAGTTTGGCCTGGGTGAGCTGGTAGCTCGAGAGCGGCTGGCCGAATTGCTCGCGCTGCTTGGTGTAGGCGAGGGATTCTTCCAGGCAGCCGCGGCTGAGGCCCGTGGCGATGGCGCCGAAGGCAATGCGCCCGAGATTGAGTCCGCCCAAGGCCTGGCGCAGACCGGCGCCGCGCTCGCCCATGATATTGGCGGCGGGAATGCGGCAATTCTCGAACACCAGCTCGCGATTATCCATGCCGTGCCAGGCCATTTTCTTGAACGACTGGCCGAGCGTGAAACCGTCGGCGTCCCGCGGCAGAATGAAGGAAGATATTTCCTTCTTGCCGTCGTCGCGCAGGCCGGTCACAGCCATCAACACCGTGCCGTCGCTGATATCGGTGCCGGCATTGCTGATGAAGATCTTGTTGCCATTGATCGTCCACTGATTGCCTTCGAGCTCGGCCTTGGTGGTCATGGCGTAGGAATCCGAACCGGCGCCGGCCTCGGTGAGGGCGAACGCCGCGAGCTTCTCCCCCTTGGCGTATTTCGGCAGCCAATAATCCTTTTGCTCTGCGCTGGCGAATTTGCGGAACATTTCGCTCACCAGCACATGCACCTGCCAGATAAGGGCAAACGTGTTGCTCTCCGTGGCAACTTCCTCGAGCGCCAGAATATAGGTCAGCGGATCGATGCCGCTGCCGCCATATTTTTCCGGGATCAGCATGCCGGCCATGCCGAGATCGGACCATTTTTGCCACAATTCGTAGGGAAATTCGTGGCTTTCGTCCATCTTGAGCTGGGCCGGGGCGACTTCCTTTTGGGTGAAATCGCGGGCAAGATTCTGAATTTCCTGCTGCTCTGAAGTCAGGGAAAAATCCATCGCCGCCCCGCTATTACCCAATTGAACATTTGTTTGAATTATTATAGCGCCGGTCGCCCGCATGCAATAGAAAGGACCGGTCATTGCCCGGAGACCGCCGATGCGTCTGATCGACTATTTTGAACGCGGCTTGCGCTACCGGAGCGCGCCTGCCTGATCGACGCTGGCGGTGAATGCGGCGGTGAACATAGCTACCGCGAGGTTGCCGCGCGCAGCCACCGCACCGCCAATGCACTGATTGCCGGCGGCCTCGAGGCCGAGGACACCGTCGCCATTCTCAGCCCCAATGGCGCACCGGCGTTCGAGGCCTGGATCGGCGCGGCGCGTGCCGGCGGCGCCTGGGTCGGCCTCGCCGCCTTGGCCTCGATCGACGAAAATATCCATGTCATCAACGACCGCGATGCGGATTGGCTGTTCTACCATTCGAGCTTCGAAGACGAGATCGAGCGTATCAAAGCGGCCTGCCCCAAGCTCAAGCATGTCATCTGCCTCGACAAGGCGGGCGCCGATCATCCCTATTTTCTCGATTTCATCGCGCCATTCGGCGACCAGGCACCGGAACTGCCGGACGACCGCGACCAAGTGATCAGCCATTTCACCACCGGCGGCACCTCCGGTCTGCCCAAGGGCGCCCTGTGGACCAACCTGACCTGGGAAGCGTGGTGCGCCAATTTGTACGCCCATATGCCGGTCCGGAAGACACCGGTGTTTCTGATCGCCGCGGCGATGTCGCACGCCGCTGGCGCCTTTGCCTGGCCGGCTTTGGCCTTCGGCGCCACAGTCGTCTGTATTCCGAAGGCCGATCCGCTTGCCATTCTCGAAGCGATGCACAAATACCGCGTCACCCACAACTTTCTGCCACCGACCGTGATCTACATGTTGCTGGCCCATCCTCGCGCCCGGGAGTTCGATTTTTCCGCCATGGATTACCTCGTCTATGGCGGCGCGCCGATGTCGGCGGACAAGGTCAAGCAGGCGATCGACCTGTTCGGCCCGTGCATGGCGCAGATTTATGGCCAGGCCGAATGTCCCGGCACAATCGGCATCCTGTCACCGTCCGATCACCTGGAAGCGCTCAGCGCCCCTGACAAGGAACGGCGCCTCACCAGCTGTGGTCGGCCGCCCGTCTTCGTGACGGTCGAGATGATGGACGAGGACGGCAATCTCGTGGCGCAAGGCGAATGGGGCGAAATCGTGGTGCGCGGCAGTTTGGTTTCGCCCGGCTATTACGGCGACCGGCAGGCAAGCGAGGCGATCCGCGCCGACGATTGGCACCTGACCGGTGATATCGGCTACAAGGACGAAGACGGCTTCATCTACATCGTCGACAGAAAAAACGATATGATCATTTCGGGCGGGCTCAATGTTTATCCGATCGAGATCGAACGGCTGATCTGGGGCCACCCGGCGGTGCAGGATTGCGCCGTGATCGGCGTCCCGGACGAGAAGTGGGGCGAAGCAGTCAAAGCAGTGGTCGTGCTCAAAACCGGCGCGACAGCCGATGCGACCGAGATAATTGCGCTCTGTAAAGACAAGCTCTCGCCCTACAAGGCGCCGAAGACGGTTGAGTTTTGGCAGGCGTTACCGCGCAGCGGCGTCGGCAAGGTGCTGAAGCGCAAGATTCGGGAGCAGTTTTGGAGTGGCCATGAGCGTAAAATCTAAATCGCTACCTTCGATGCGGAGAATCTCATGCTTAAACTAAGCGATTTCGCCGACCGCCTGTTGCGCACCGATGGCGCGGATACTTTGGGCAAACCAACCCACCTGCTCGCCGAGGAAGCGATCGACGCCGGGCGCTATGAGGAAGCCAAGGACCTCACGCGCACCGCCCAGGCGGAGTTCAAATCCCTGCACGACCTCTATTGCGACTGGATGTGGGACATTCTGAGCAAGATCGCCGAGCGCTTCGGCGAGGCCGAGGTCTACACCCTGCTGCGCGCCACCCAGGAAAAATGGATGCTGCGCCGCACCTGGAAGGCGTTCACCAAAATGCCGGTCAAGCGCCGGGTCGACCTGACCGCCGAAATGATGCGCGCCCACCGCTGTGGCCCCAAACAGGACGGCGAACTGGCGATCACCGAGGACGACGAAAAATTCGCCATCGTCATGGATCCGTGCGGCAGCGGCGGGCGCATGCGGCGCGGCGATCCGGTGG
>JAPYQV010000088.1 GCA_029937205.1 Alphaproteobacteria bacterium | reverse complement strand
CGCTCCATAGCCGCGAGTTATCCGATTCCGGGCACTCCATATTAGGGATATTCTCTTCTTCGAAGAGCAGCAAATTCAACGAAACCTAATTTCTCCAGAATTTCTATTTCGTGATCCAGCTTCTGTTCAAAGCTGGAGTATGGGTAAGGCTCCGGAGGGAACAGGTAATATCTGTCATAGGCCCCACGTTCGCGTCGCATTCTTGGCACCCACTTCGGATCGGCATAGGGGAAAAGACGCCGCAGCCGGAAATCCAGAGAAAGCCGTACACCACCCTCTTTTCGGATGGTCTGATGAGGAAGCGCACTATCGAAGAAATATAGTGTCCCAACTTCAAACGTATGCGGAATCGCACGAACTTCTCCAAGCCCAGCAAGCGTGCTTGGATAATTTGACAAATTGCTGAGGTATAGCTCAAAGCATTCAGTATCCGTCTCGTACCACTGGCAAATATTGGATTGGACATTCCCCATTAGGGGAATAATCATTTGAAGCGTGTCGGCCGGTTCACCCGCCCAGATGTCGCTATGTACCGTGGTTGTCGGGTAACTCTTTTTGTCGTAATCGTCGCTCAGTTTTCCATGTACTACCCGCACATTGATCGGATATTCTAATCCGGGCGATGATTGGTGAAAATCCATGAGATGAAGCATCTGGCTCACTCGACGTTCCAGCGGAATTAGTAAATGATGGGCGTTCCGTTTCGGCTTGAATTGGCTTGTTTCCAGCCGCCTAAGTATCTCTGACGCACTCGTGGCCGCCGGAATTGACGAACTGTACGCAATAAAGCTTAGCGCAAGACTTTGCAGATCGGCGACTTCTTCCTCCAAGAGTTTGACTTCCGCGAGAAGAGGGTGCGGAACGCGAACCTTCCGTGTTATCCGGGCAACCATCTCCGCTACCCACTGTTTACGTTCTTCAAAACTCGCGTAGGGGGAAGAATTGACGATCATGTGGAGAGAAGTTTGTGCAAAACCTGGAAGTACGCTTCCACATCGGCGAACTGGTGATCGAGATAAGAGTATTTAACTTGCATGAGATTTAAGTCGAAAAAATTAATTCTTCTGATAAAAGGAACCAACAAGCTCGACCACGCGATCTTGCTGCACGTGGGTAAGCGTCGGATATAGCGGAAAACTTAGAATCTTGCTGACATGTTGCATGGTTTTGGGGAAATCTAATGCCGAGTACCCTAAATCCTTTGCCGCCGGCTGCAAATGAATCGGCGTTGCGTAATGGATCAGCGCTTCCACTCCGTGTTCGTTCAAATATTGCTTGAGTTCATCGCGCCTCTCGGCCTTCACAACATAAGTTTGGAACACACAATGCTCACCCGGCCCCTCGTCGGGAACTTCCACATAGGGACGCAACAAGTCATTATATCGAAGGGCCAAGCTGCGTCGAGTCTCGGTCAACGCATCGAGATATCGCAACTGCACACGCAGCATCGCCGCCTGCATCTCGTCCAACCGGCTGTTAAAACTCCAGAAATCGCACTGCTCGCGGTTTACCATTCCATGATTGCGGGCCTTTAGCAGTCCGGCGATGAGGTCGGGATCCTGAGTGGTAACCATCCCGCCATCGCCAAAAGCATGTAAATTTTTGAGCGGATGCAGACTGAAACAAGCAGCATGGCCCCAGCTTCCGACGCGCTTGCCATCCAGTGACGCGCCGACAGCCTGCGCCGCATCTTCCAGCACGAAAAGATCGTGTCGTCGTGCGATCTCCAAAACATCCTTCATCCTCGCGGGCCGGCCGGTCAAATGCACTGGAACGATAGCGCGTGTGCGGTCGCTAATGACATCTTCCAGCTTTTGCGAATCCATGTTCCCGTCGTCGCATATATCCACAAAAACCGGCTTGGCCCCTGCTAACGCAACAGATGAAGCCGATGCAATAAACGAGTTTGGGACCGTGATCACCTCGTCTCTCTCGTCAAGGCCAATTCCACGGAGGGCCAGATACAGCGCAGAGGTTCCAGTCGAAGTCCCGGCAGCGAACTTCGCCTGGCAGTACTCGGCAAACTCGCGTTCGAACGCCGCCACCTCCGGACCCAGTATGTAGCGCCCGGAATCCAGGACGCTTTCAACAGCCCGCATAAGCTCGGTTTTGACCAGAGCGGCTTCTGTCGCCAGAGCAGAATAGGGCACGGTGTACGAAAACATGATTAGGCGTGCAGTGTTCTCTTGGTTACGCCTGCAGCCGCAAGTGCAGCGTCCCAGGCGTTGACAAGATAGCCCGGAATCGGATAACTCGCGGCTATGGAGCGTTCGATAAAAATCAATGCCTGCCCTTCGTGGCAAACAAGAGACTGAACTCCATCGTACCAGCACCAAAAAAATTCCAGCCAATATGCAGGCCAGCCTTCAACGGCATCCTCAAACGACAGAAGGAAGCGCAGATCTGAGGCATCGTATTCAGTTTCTTCGCGCAACTCGCGACGCGCGCAATCGACCATCGATTCGTCCAATTCAGCATGCCCCCCGGGCGGCACCCACATGCCTGCATTTCGCAGCCCAGGCTTATCGTCGCGATGCTGTAGCAATGCCGCCCCGTCATGCCGCAACAATATTACGGCGGCCACCCTGTCAGCCATAGGTCAGCTCGAGCATTTTACGATGTGGGTCCATGATTATTGGCTCTTTGTAAAACTGGCAAAAACCAGAGGCCTAAAACGGGCCCTTGAAAAAAGGATCAGGGACATCAATCGGCAATCCTTTTCGCTGCGCGATCAGTTCAGCGACTGCGCCTTGGATCTTCGCTTCGTCGATCCTGAGCATCTGGCCCAAATTGCGCAGCATCGACGTCGAATCGGGGTAATAACCGGGAACACATCCACGCGAACTCGGCGTAGGATGATCAGGGAGCCCCATCCTGAGCGGTGCGGTCTTGAGCGCCGAAAAGCAGTTGGCAACGACCTCGGAGACCACCTCGGCACCGATGCCAAATTTTCTAAAACCGGTGTCTATGGTCAACAGCCGGCCCGTCTGCTGCACTGATTCGAAGATTCTGTCGAGCATCAGCGGACGCAGCACACGCAGATCGAAAACCGTTGCAGAGTAACCAAGTTTTCCGATGGCTTTCGCGGCGCGCACAGCTTCGAGCGTCATGTACGACGTTGCAACGATAGTGACGTCCTTGCCTTGATGTACCGCCCGCGGACCATCAAGGGGTTCGGTGTAATAGCCCTCCGGAACCTCGCCCATTGCGTAATGACACCAGCGGTGCTCAATCATCAGCACCGGATTGTTGTCTTCGACCGCCGCAATCATCAACCCCTTGCCGTCGCACGGATAGGTTGGCATCACTACCTTTAGTCCTGGAAAATGGGAAAATACCGCCTCCATGCTCTGCGAGTGCTCCGGCCCCTGCCCCCAGCCGCGACCAACGATCATGCGAATGACCAGCGGAACCTTGTACCGTCCATTGCTGATGTAATGGGCTTTTGCAGCATTGTTGACGATCTGTTCCATCGCCAGCAATGCAAACTCCACCCGATGAAGACTGATCACCGGGCGCTTGCCCATCAACGCTGCGCCAATAGCACTGCCACATAGCCCGTTCTCCGATACCGGCATCTCGATGATGCGCTTGGAATCGATGTGCTTCCCGATGTCCGCTGTAGTGCCGTATACGGCCGACGGGTCGGCGATGCCTTCGGCCATGAGCAGGACGGATGGGTCACGCACGGCAATCTCAGTGAGCCCTTCCTTGATTGCAGCACCCAGGCTAAGCATTCGTTTTTGTTCGGTCATATTGATTTACGCGTAGACGTGAGCGGAGGCCTGCGAGGGCTCCGGTAAAGGCGCGGCCTTGGCAAATTCAAATGCCATGTCGATTTCTCGCTTAAACTCGGCCACCATTAGCGCCTCATCCGCGGGGGTCAGTAATTTCTGACTGTTCAGTTCCCCCCTGCTGTCCTCGATTGGACATCGCGTGCGCCATGTTTCATATTCAGCCTCGGTGCGGTAGCCGATGTGATTGTCAAAATTAGGACCGCAATGTTCGCGCCAGCGATAGGTGTCGAGCACCAGAAATGTCGGGCCGGCGCCTTGGCGCGCACGCTCGACCGCTTCCTGTGCCGCTTTGAAAACCGCAACAACGTTATTGCCGTCAGCTGACACACCGCTCATGCCGTAAGCGCGAGCAAGCTCAATAAGCGGGCGCGGCGGCTGTCGATCTCTGAGCGGCGTATACACCGAATACAGATTGTTCTCGCAGACAAACAGCACCGGCAGTTTGCGCAAGCTGGCAAAATTGGCGCTTTCGTGGAATACGCCTTCCTCGACGGAAGCGTCACCGAAAAAGGCAACGCTCACGCTCTTCTTGCCATCTATCTGGTCTGCAAGCGCCGCACCGACCGCGAGTGGAATCGAACTTGCGACGATAGGTACGCTGGCGATGATGCCCTTGTCGGGATCGGCAAGGTGCATCGAGCCCCCACGGCCTCCTACGCAGCCTGCCGCCTTACCGTAAATTTCTGCCAGCATCGCCTTGAGACTGCCATCCATTGCCAGATAATGAGCATGGCAACGATGGGTGCTGAATACCCGATCGGTGTGTTGCAAGGCATGACAGACACCTACTGCGGTCGCTTCCTGGCCGATGGAAAGATGGACAGGACAGCGCATTTCCTGCTCTGCATAGCGCTCCGCAATGGATTCTTCGACCAAGCGGATTCTTAGCATATCGCGATGCATGCGCAGCAACTGCTCACCTTCAATGCCTGATAGATCACTCAAACCTAGTCCCCTTTGGCTATGTTGGAAAATATTGTGGCTAAAAACTCACATCTGATCCGGAGTTCTATATAACGACCTCTCAGCAAATCATTTCAGTTGCCCTTCTGTCAATTAGAGGGTGCGGACAAAAATAAGCTGATTGTTCATTCCGGATCCGTCTCCAGGATAGTCCAGTAATAATCGCCAGTGTAGCCAGCTTCCCGCAACAGATCCACCCAGAACTGAGGAGTTCCGTAAGTACGTGCGGTAAGCACCCAATCGAGGAATATCTGTTTTTCCGCCGGGTTGCGATACGCGTCCACTTGAACATAGCCCTTGCCGGGCGCGAGTCGCTCCATTTCCTGAAGTGCCTGTACGCAGCCGGCACGATCAAGGTTGTGTGCCGTGTTGATCGATAACACAGCCTGAAAACTATTGTCGGGAAAAGGCAAATGTGTGGCATTGCCGAGATGTACGCGGCCGATAACCTCAGGCTCGCAATTCATTACCGCATATTCTGAAATGTCGAGTCCGAATACCTCCAGACCTGGACAGACTTTCATCAAATCCTTGACCAGGAAACCTTTGCCGCACCCTACGTCCAACACGCGGTCACCAGGCTTTAGGTTGAAGTGTCGCAGGATGTCCTCGGCGATGGGAACCCAGCGGCCATCGTAAGAGTAGCCGCCGTAACCCTGCTCGCGCGTGCCATCGAAGTATTCCTTGTCAAACTTCATCGCGATTGCGCGATTCTCCGCCTTGTTGCCGAGGCGTGCCTTAACGTTGCGCTTGGCGCGGGGGTAGCGCACGAGCAAATTCACTTCTACCATCAGGTTGTCCCCATCATTTCTTTGTGCACGCGCTTGATGCCATCCTCCGGCGTAATGAAGCGGAAATCCGGGAACGCCTTGATCAGGTTAGTCGCGTCATAGTGACGTTGCGTAACCGGATTGGCGCGAGGCGTGGTAATAATTTCGATGCGGTTGCCGAACTGCCTGGCGGCGATCTCCGCGATTTCGTGAAAGGACTTTGAAATCCCGGTGGCGACATTGAGCGTGCCAATGCTCTGATGAAGCAAACAGCGCACGGTGAGCGCCGCAACATCATCCACGTGAACGTGGTCTCGCGTCTCCTCGCCGCCACCAAACAGCGTGATTTTTCCGTCCTTTTGCGCAACACGGCGAAAGCGGTTCGGTCCATAGGAATTGTGCGTGTCATCCAGTCCGTATACCAGCGACGGGCGCAACACCAGTACCGGAACCTTGACGAGACTGCGGGCCATGATCTCACGCGTGTAATGCATCGCGCCGTAGAGATCCTGCGGGGAGGCCGGGGTGTCTTCGGTGACGCGGCTCACCGCAGTGTCGTAGACCGCATCGGAGCTGAAATAGACGCAGTGCGCACAGCCGGATTTCTCGAGCGCTGCGCACACGCTCTGCATCATCGTCAAATTTTTCATCAGCGTGGCGATGTCGCGACCCTTGTCAGGCGTGAGCGCCGCGAGCATGACAACGGCGTCTGACGGCTTGAATAGCGCAGCGAGCTTGCCGGCAACTGCGGTTTCAGCAAGATTCAGCTCGGCGGAAGTCAGCGCGATAACTGGAACGCCCTGCGCTTCGATCTGCCCGCGGATTGCGGAACCGATAAAGCCGCGTGCGCCAAGCAACACCACGCGAGCGGGTTTCTGTGATTGAGCATTTTGATGTGTGATCATCGGTTGTATTTCTTTTTAGGACTGAACACCCAAGGTCAGGTAATTAAGGCCAGCCGCGTGGCAAGCCGTGACATTCAAAACAGCATAGGGATCAAGCACCGTCTTGCCGCGCAAACGCTGCGCGATCCTGACCGGATCGAGCTTGCCGAATTGCTGCCAGGGTGTCATGACGGCGAGCACATCGGCCCCGTCACAGGCGTCGAACTCGGACGCAGCGCCGTAGCAACGGGGATTAGGTACAGCAGCGGCCGGCACCACCGGGTCGAAGACGCGTACATGAAACGGTTTCAGATGTTTAAGCAGCGCTATGGAGGGCGAATTCTTGGTGGAATGCGTGTCCTGTTTGTAGGCGAGTCCCAGCACCGCAATCACCGGGTCGTCGGTCTTGGACAGAATCTCACGGTACAAGGTGCGCAGCGCCCAGTCGCGGCGGTGGCGGCTGTTGACGACCCAGGCACGAACAACTCCGGCGTCGGTGCCATACCGATCGGCAAAGTGGCAGACCGTGGCAAGATCGCGCTCCAAGTTGCCCCCTGCGATTCCGAGCCCCGGCGCGAGGTAGGAATGCTGGCCGATGCGCCTGTCGAGCTTGAGCGCCGGCACGATCTCCGACCAATCCGCACCGATATTCTCACACAGCTCGGCAAGCGTGTTGGCAACACTCAGCGATGCGACCAGGCACATGTTGATCGAAATCTTGGCGAGCTCAGCGCTCTCGTAGCGCATCGGCAGGATCGGGCAACCGTGCGCGATAAGAAACGCTTGATATGCAGGCGGCAAGGGCTGCGCCGGATCGGCACAGCCTACGATATACCGCTCCGGGCAAAGCGCACGCTCGACGGCGCGGCCGAAGATCAGCGTTTCCACTTGATAATAAAGAATGCGGCCAGAGCGCTGTCTGCCCCGCGTGAATCCCGGTGGGACCTGCGATAGCAATATAACCACCGCATCCTTGCGCGCAGCCGCAAATACACTATTCAGCAGAACATTGACCAGCTCCAGGTCGCTCCGCCCCGAGTCATCAGTCGGCACGTCAGGCGAAACATAAATCACGTCGCAGGCGAAAAGGTCCGTAGCTTCTGATGTAAATTTCAGTCGATTGGTGTTCTTGGCGACAAGCTCATCGAGCTGCGGCTCGGAAACGGGAAGCTCGCCCCGCACGAGGGCCGCGGCCCGTGACACATCCGAGTCGAAGCAAATCACGTTGAACCCCTTCTCGGAAGCCGCAACACCGGATACGAGGCCTAAGTGCGTCATGCCGGCAAATCCAATTACCGGTGGTGTCATGACGAGACTTGCCTCATGGCGGCTTGACTCAAAGTTCGAAGCAGGCTGTTAAGCCAGATATCGTCGGAAAGATCCGATTCAGCCCGGGCCTGGCACAGATTCCTGAAATGAGAGTATTCCAACGCCCACGTCGGATCTTCCTGAACCAGAGACACGCTCTCCTCCAGTGGACGTCCAGACGGCAAGACACGCGTCCGGTGGCAGAAGCTGGTCGGCCCCCATTTGCACAACGAGCGGATATGCGCGCTGCCATTCTCCGCAAATACGTCACAGGTAAAATGGTTGCGCCACGACAACAATGTCATCTCCAACTCAAGCTTCGGCGCGGTCGCTTCAGAGGCGATCACAACATGGTCAGGCGCAAGATTCTCATAACAATTGGCGGACACCACGCGAAAATCATTCCCCAGTTCACCAAACCAGAATTTTGCGGTATCCAGCAGGTGCGATCCCAGATCCGGAAGCACACCCGCGCCCTGGTCGCGCCACGTGGAGTTCCGGACCAGACGCGCCGTGCCATTACCGTAGAACATGCGCAAACGATAAATTTTGCCAAGTCGTCCCGATTCGATCAGTTGCTTCATACGCACGAAGTGCGGTTCGAAACGATGGTTGTAGGCGGTATAACAGACGACGCCCTTTTCGCGTGCGATTTTCGCCAGCGTATCAAGCATGCTGTTATCAGCAGCAAACAACGGCTTTTCGACCAGCAGGTGCTTCCCGTTACTCAGCAGGCGGGTGAGCAGCTCAATTTTGGTGTCGTCGGGAGTGCACACTAGCGCGGCATCGTAAGAGCCAAGCGGCACTTCGGCCAACGATTTGTAGTCCGCCTGGGTCTGAACGGGATCGACCGTCGCGACCACTTCCTTGCCGGCGACGGCCTTTCTTTTGTTTCCCTGTACTCCAAGACCAACGACGATAACGCGCATCGCTACATCATTGCCCATCGTAGCGGTACAGGGTATGCGTTTCCACGCGATGAATCTTCTTTATGACGGCTTCCGACATCACCGGCCAATTGCCATCGTGCTCGCATTCCACCCCCGCCGCCATGCAGCCCAATATAGACGCGATAACCTCATTCCTGGTAGCAATCATGGAAAG
>JAPYQV010000087.1 GCA_029937205.1 Alphaproteobacteria bacterium | reverse complement strand
TCGCTGCGGTTTAGATCATCTCCACAATGAAGGTTGAGCGGCCGCGCGCCAGATCGTCGGACGCACCGACGCGGCTGAACAGGCGATCGACAATACCGATATGGGCGCTCTCGGCCGGCACGAACGAGCCCGTCTGGGCGAGAATGGCGATCAGCGCGTTTTGGCGCAGGAAGGTGCTCTTGCCCGCCATGTTGGGGCCGGTGACGAGCCAGAGATGCCGCGCCGGCCCGAGATCGCAATCATTGGCAACGAACGCTTCCTCGCGCTCGGCCAGCGCCTCGACCACAGGGTGGCGCCCGGCGTGAATATCGAAGGCCTGACCGGCATCGACAACCGGGCGGCAATAGCGCCGCTCGACCGCCAACTGGGCCAATGCCGAAGCCACATCGAGCCCGGCGGCGGCACCCGCCAGGCGGGCGATTTCCTCAGCCCGCGCCACCGTTTCGCCGAGCAATTGATCGAACAGCTGAGCCTCGAGATCGAGCGCCTTTTGCGCCGCCGAGTTTATCTTGCTTTCGAGCTCACCAAGCTCAACCGTGGTGAAGCGCACGGCACTAGCCAGGGACTGGCGATGGATGAAGCCGTCGGTGAGCTTTGCCGCGTTGCGCTCGCTGACATCGACGAAATAGCCGAGCACGTTATTGTGTTTGACCTTCAGGCTGTCGACGCCGGTCTCACTGCGATAGCGCGCCTGCAGATTGGCGATCAGACGGCGGCTCTCGTCTCGGAGCGAAACGAATTCATCAAGGGCGGCGCTATAGTCTGGGGCGATAAATCCGCCATCGCGGACCATTGGCGGCGGCGTCGGGACAAGCGCCTTTGCCAGACGCGTCGCAAGAATTTCATGTTGCCCGAGGCCGTCCGCGAGCGCGCCGATGGCGGGGTCCGGCGCATCCAACAGCGCGCCTTGCTGGAGCGCGTCGCGAAGCTTTGGCACCAGCCTGAGGGCATCGCGAATCGCCGCCAAATCCCGAGGCCCACCGCGCCCAAGCGTGAGGCGCGAAAGCGCGCGCTCAATATCGGGAAAGCCGCGCAGCGTCGTGCGCAGATCCTCTAGTGTCGCCGTCCCGGCGATAAAGAAATCCACCTGATCGAGACGCCGGGCGATGGCGTCAGGATCGGTCAAGGGTGCGACGAGGCGGGCATGCATGAGGCGCGCGCCGGCGCCGGTCACCGTGCGATCGATAACCGCGAGGAGAGAGCCCTTGCGTGTTCCGGCGAAGGAACGGGTGAGCTCCAGATTGCGTCGGGTTGCCGCATCGATGGCCATGCTGGCGCTTTCCAGAACTGGGCTCAAAGCGGCCAGGCGCGGCAGCTTGCCCTTCTGCGTCAGGCTGAGATATTCGACAACCGCGCCCGCCGCCGCCAGTTCGGCGCGGCCGAACTCGCCGAAGCCATCCAGCGCGGCAACGCCATAGAGCGCGCACAGGTGGCGTTCGCCTGAGGTGCTGTCAAACAGGCGCGCCGGTTGTGGCGCCAGGGCGGATTTCCAGTCGGCGAAAATTTCAAACAGTTCCGGCGCTTCGAGCATGGCATCGGAGAGCAGGATTTCACCCGGCGCAAGACGCGCCAAGAGAGCCGGCAGGCTCGCTCCATGACATTTCATAACCCGGAACTCGCCCGTCGACATGTCGCACCAGGCCGCGGCCCATTGGCCTTCCGCCCGGCCCAACGCGACCAGATAATTGGACGCGCGCGCATCCAGCAGAGTGTCTTCGGTGAGGGTGCCCGGTGTCACCAGGCGCTCGACCTCACGCGCCACCACCGCCTTGGCGCCGCGCTTCTTGGCCGACGCCGGATCTTCGGTCTGCTCGCAGACGGCGACGCGGAAGCCGGACTGAATCAGTTTCTCGAGATAACCATCGGCGGCGCGCACCGGCACGCCGCACATGGGGATGTCCTCCCCATCATGCTTGCCGCGATGGGTCAAAGTAATGCCAAGTGCCTCCGCCGCGGTGACGGCATCGGCAAAGAATAGCTCGTAGAAATCGCCCATGCGGTAAAACAACAGGGCGTCGGGGTGATCGCGCTTGATGGCGAGATACTGCGCCATCATCGGTGTCACCTTGGTCGCCGGGGTACCTTCGGAACTGGGATTGGTCGTTTTCTTGCCCATATAGCTGGACGGTAACACATGGTGTGTGCCGGAAACACGTGGCGTGCGCCGGAAACACAATGGGAGAGATTGTCGAAACACCTTGCTTTGCGCCCGGCGCTGCGCACAATTTCACCGGCGTTGTGCAAGGGAGATCACATGGTTTGGCGAGATGTACCTTTGGGCCGGTGGCTGCGCGCGGTCGGGATGGCCGCGGCACCGTTGGCTCTCGCCTTCATCATCCTGTCGGCGCTCGGCCTGATCGCGCTCGGCCCCGCCGCCCTGACCTGGCTCGGCCTCACGCTGATCAGCGCTGCGGGAATCTATTGGCTGCTCGGCGACCTGCTGCGCACCAAGCGCGATATCGAGCAATTGGCGCGCGGCGGCGAAATTACGCCGGGCCGGGGACGCTCCCCAATCGGCCGCGAACTGTCGCAAGCGGTGCAGCGCCTCGAGCGCGAATCGCGCGAGCGCACCGACCGTCTGGTGAGCGACCATGACGGCCTGGAGCGCGCCCTGGATGCCTTGCCGGGCCCGGTATTACTGCTGACAGCGGGACAAACGGTGGTGCGCGCCAACATTGCAGCGAAAAACCTGCTCGGCGAGGCGCCGGAAGGCCGCGATCTGACAGCGGTGTTGCGCAACCCTGATGTCATCGCGGCGCTGGAAACGGCGGCACGCGCCGACAGCGGCCAGGATGTAACGTTCACCCTGCAAATGCCGGTGCCGCGCACCTTCTCAGCCCGTATCGAACCCTTACGACAGGCCGCAGCGGACGGCACGGCGATGGTGCTTGCCCTGGTGGACGTCACGGCGGCGCGCCTGAGCGATCAAATGCGGGCCGATTTCATCGCCAATGCGAGCCATGAAATTCGCACGCCGCTCGCCACCCTGAGCGGTTTCATCGAAACCCTGCGCGGGCCGGCCAAGGAGGACGCGGAAGCGCGCGAACGCTTCCTCGCCATCATGGCCCAGCACGCCGAACGCATGACCCGCCTGGTCGAGGATTTGCTGTCTCTCTCGCGCATCGAAATGAACGAGCACACCACACCGACAGACACGGTGGATCTCGCCCCCCTGCTCGCCAATGTAACGGCCAATTTGGAGTGGCGGGCCGAAGAACGATCCGTCACCGTCACCAGCGATATAGCAACCGGGCTTCCACCCTTGCAGGGAGATACCGGAGAGCTCACGCAGCTCTTTCAAAACCTCGTCGACAATGCCATCAAATATGGCCGCGAGAACGGTGCGGTGCGCATTCGTGCTTGGCGGGATGGGCGGGATGGGCAGGATTCGGGCGATATTCTGGTGTCAATTGCAGATCAGGGCGAAGGCATCGCGCGCCAGCATCTACCGCGACTGACGGAAAGATTCTACCGTATCGATACGGCTCGCTCGCGTGGGCTCGGCGGCACCGGCCTCGGCCTCGCCATCGTCAAACATATCGCCAGCCGTCACCGAGCCGTACTCAGCATTGAATCGGAGCCCGGCCAAGGCAGCGTGTTCAGCGTCCGCTTTCCGAATATTTCGGCAAAACCGCCGGGTAGCGCCGCGCCTTAGCCTTGGTTCCGCCGTACAAGCCGGTAACGGAACAATATATTAACGTTGCAATTAAGAACTATTCGCATTAACGTCCCGGCCACTCCGGCGATTGCCATAGGGTGGTCGCCGCCATATCGCACTAAACCAGCAGAACGAACAGATAAATTGCGTGGCAATCTGACGCAGAGTTTTGATCGGAACGTTACGATATAAAGCGCAAATTCAAATTAGGGATTTGATAACCATAACTTTAAGAGGCTTTAACAACTTGAGTTTAGATATTTGGAATTTTGCGCACTGAAAATTGGCGCCGGTACACGCCTTATCCGAGGCATAGACCCTATTTCCGCAGGCGCATTTGATGCCGGCGGCTAAAAACAGACCTAATGGAGCTACCCCGAGAAATGACGAACCTGTTGAAAGCTAAAATTTCCATTCGAATGCGCCGCGCCGGATTATTGCTCGGCGCCGCCGCACTGAGCACAGCGATCCTGCTGCCCAACCCGGCGGCAGCAGACGATATTTCAGACTTGAAGGCAGAGAATGTGGCCCTCAAGGATCAAATTGAAAGCCTGGCGCGCGATTTGCAAAAGTTACGCGACGCCGTACATCAGAATGGTCAGGCTGTCGCCGTCGTGAAAGCCGCCAAGCCGGCCGTCACATCGGGCAAGGACAATACCAAACTCGCCATTTCCGGGCAGCTCAGCCGCATGGTGTTCTATGCCGACGACGGCGATCAGGCGCGCTGGTTCCAGGCTGACAATGACGCGGCATCCACTCGAATGCGCTTCGTCGGTACCACCAAGATGGATGAAGATTGGACCGCCGGATCGAACATCGAAGTGCAGTTTGCATCGAACTCGACCGCCAACGTCACCATTGATCAAAACACCGCGACAATCGCGAGCAACAGCTTCACCGAGCGCAAACTGGAGCTGTGGTTCAGCAACAAAAATTTGGGCACGCTTTCACTGGGCCAAGGTTCGTCTGCCTCCGATGGCACGGTGGAAGAAGATTTGTCCGGCACCGGCGCGATCTCCAGTTCGGGCTATTCCGGTCTCGGCAGTGCCTTGGCATTTCGCCTCTCCGGCACCCAGGGCACGACGTCGGGCGTGACGGTGGGTGATATGTTCAGCACCCAGGACGGCCTCAGCCGCGACGACAGGATTCGCTACGACAGCCCGACATTCTCCGGCACCAAGCTCTCGACCTCGTGGGTCGACGGCGATGAATGGGATATCGCGGCACGCTACGGCCGCGAATTTGACGGCACCGAAATTGCCCTGGCGGCGAGCTACTGGGATGCCTCGCCGACCAGCCAAAAGACCGGTTATGGCCTTTCCGCCTCGATCAAGGCACCGTTCGGCACCAGCCTGAGCGGCAGCTATTCGAGCGAAGATCTCGAAGCCACGGGACGCGACGACGAGGAATTCTGGTACGTCAAACTCGGCCACGACTTTGACGTGACGGACTTGGGCGGCAGCGCTGTCAGCATCGATTATTCCGAAACCGAGGATCAGGGCGCTACGGGGCGCAAGGGCACTTTCTACAGTCTCGCCGCGACACAATCGATAACCAATCTCAGTACCGAACTTTTTGCTATCGTCGGCGTCTACGAGGCCGATATCCCCGCCGTTCAGACCGAAGACATCACCATCGGCGGTTTCGGCGCATTGGTAAAATTTTAATCGGACAATCGACGTGAAATTCGCCGCAATCCTGCTTGTCGCCGCCTCACTCGCCCTATCGGCGTGCGGCGGCAAGCCGCTCCATACCAGCAAATGGCAGGACCCAGCGGATGAGATGGAGCCCGGCCCGGGCCTGTTCTCCGGCGCGGACGGTGAGTTTGTTATTCGCTCGGAGTAAAAGATTCCGATACTGTAGGAGTACATTCTTCAATAATTGGACGACTCCAGCACTATCATTTATCAACTTCAACTGTGTTTTTAGGCAGATAATATTCGTTTAAGTCCTGCTTATTTGGAAGTTTCCAGGTTCCTCGTTCGCTTACAACTTTACCTTCATGCTTGAGGCGCGTGATCTGCGGCGACAACGAAGTTCGCTGCAGATCACCTTGCCACCAACGCCGATTGAGGCGTTCGAGAATTTCCAGGGCTGTTAGTCCGAGCGGATATGTATCCTCGAGAAGTTTAATGACGGCTACTTTTATGGTCGGCTTTGTTGCCGGCATTTTCATATCGAGAGGCAGCATCGGATTTTGACTCCCGACGCCACTCTGACGGTATACCCGTTCTGCAGCTTCTAACTCTGCCAATTCCTCGAGTAGCGCTGTTTTCCGTTTCTTCACAAAATCAAGAAAGTCATCCATAGCCATTAATATAGGCGAAAAAGAGCCTATAATCAACGTTTTCAACAATTATTATTAATATTCATAGAAGTGATGAATCAAGAAAAAGATTATTAATCAAATATTTAATGGTAGATTCATTTAAGAGTTTAAACTGTTTCTAGAATCTTGTATGATCACTACAAATAGCCTGCAATGGGTGGGCTGAAAGGATGAAGACTGATGGTTAGTAACAAAAGCCGAGACGCGGCATGGGATCGCGCGGCCAAAATACGCAACAAAAATCCAGATACGTGGCGTCGAGACGAACTCGGAAACCCAATGCGAAATGGTTCCTATGGAACTGAAGGTGACTTTGGTTGGGAGATTGACCACCGCAACCCGCAATCAAAGGGCGGAACTGATCACGGTCGAAATCTTCGGGCGCTCAACTGGCTTGCCAATCGCCAAAAAAGCGACAATACCTGAATAAAATTGTTCTTTAGGCGACCAAATTGGATCAAAAAACAGGGGGTTCGTTCGCCGATGAACTCTCTGTGCCTTCTTGAACAATTTTTTACTGGCAGTGGCGGCTACAGCACCCGTTCGCAGGTGTCATAAAACCGTAACATTGGCGGTGTATTTCTCGCCTGTTCGGTGACGCTCCCGGGTCGCTTTGGGCGGCGTGCCGAAATATTCCTTTCATTGGCGGGAGCAGAGGCCGCGAGCGCGTGCAGCTAGTCATTCTTCTCATCGCCCTGGGTGGGCTTGCCGCGATCGGGTATTACTTGGCGCGGCGCAAATTGCTCAGCGCCGTGGGGCGCGAATCCATTCGCCCCCATTCCATGCCGAGCTACCACAGTTGGTACGTCGCCGTTTGGTGCGCGCTGCCCTCCGCCATCGTGCTGTTGAGCTGGCTACTGTTTGAAGAGCGCATTCTCGAGGCCCTGCTGATATCCCATCTCGGGCCGGAATATGCATCGCTATCGGGCGAGATGCTGGGCCTGCTGTTGAACGATATCCGCAATCTCGCCGCCGGTGACGCGGTAAGCCGTGCGGCCGACCCGGCCCCCCTTGCCGCGGCCGAGCGCTATAGCGGAATGCGCGATACGGCGCGCGCCGCGCTGCTGGTTGGCGGCCTGGCGCTTGCGGTTGCCGGCCTGGCCTGGTCGTGGCATCACGTGGCGCCGGACTTCCGCGCTCGCCACCGGGTGGAACGGGTGGTGCGCATCGCCCTCATTCTTGCCTCTTGCGTCGCCGTGGTGACGACCGTCGGCATCATTCTCTCGGTATTGTTCGAATCGATCAGGTTCTTTTCCATTGTTTCTGTTGGAGAATTCTTATTTGGCCTGGAATGGAGCCCGCAGACCGCCATCCGCGAGGACCAGGTCGGCAGCTCCGGCGCGTTCGGCGCCGTGCCGCTGTTCACCGGAACCCTGCTCATCACCCTGATCGCCATGGTGGTGGCCCTGCCGATCGGATTGTTTTCAGCAATTTACATGGCCGAGTTCGCGAGCCCGCGGGTGCGCAATACGGTCAAGCCGATCCTCGAAATTCTCGCCGGCGTGCCGACCGTGGTATACGGCTTTTTCGCCGCCCTCACGGTGGCGCCGGCGCTGCGTGGTTTTGGCGAAACGATCGGCCTCGACGTGGCTTCGGAGAGCGCGCTCGCCGCCGGTGCTGTGATGGGCATTATGATCATCCCGTTTATCTCGTCGTTGAGCGATGACGCCATCGTTGCCGTGCCGCGTTCCTTACGCGAAGGCTCGCTGGCCATGGGCGCGACGCGCTCGGAGACGGTGATAAAGGTGATCCTGCCGGCGGCGCTGCCGGGCATTGTTGCCGCCTGCCTCCTCGCCGTCAGCCGTGCCATCGGCGAGACCATGATCGTCGTCATGGCGGCCGGGCTCGCGGCCAAGCTTACCGCCAACCCGCTTGAGGCCGTCACCACCGTCACCGCGCAAATGGTGACCCTGCTGGTCGGCGATCAGGAATTCGACAGCGCCAAGACCCTGGCCGCTTTCGCCCTCGGCCTGGCGCTCTTCCTCGCCACGTTGGCGCTGAACGTTTTGGCGCTTTATATCGCGCGCAAATACCGCGAGCAGTACGAATGAACAGTAAAGGCTGGCAGACATCCGAGCGCACCAAGCGCCAGCTGCGGAAACGCTACCGCCGGGAGCGCCGGCTCAAGGCGGCCGGTATCCTGGCCATCGGCCTCGCCCTCGGTGTACTGGTGCTGCTCCTCGGCAGTGTCATCGAACGCGGCTATCCGGCTTTCGTCAAAACGGAAATTGCCCTTGAGATTACCTTTGACGCGGAAATGATCGACCCCAGCGGTACGGCGGAGGCAAAGAAACTGGCCAAGGGGAAATATGGCAGGGTGTTGCGCCAAACGCTGTTTGCCAAATTCCCTAAAGTTTTGGAGCGGGCCGAGCGGCGCAAGCTCACGCGCCTGTTTAGCCGGGCAGCGCGCTTTGAGCTGCGTGAGATGATACTGGACCGACCGGAGTGGATCGGTACCACGCAGCGCGTCTGGCTGACCGCTTCGAGCGATGTGGACATGCTGACAAAGGGCAGTCTGCCGCGCGATGTGCCGGAAGCCGAGCGTCGCCTGGACGACCGCCAGCTCGCCTGGGTAGACAGCTTCGAGGCGGCGGGAAATCTGCGCACCGTCTTCAATGGCGGCTTTTTCACCGGCTCCGATTCGCGTGAGCCTGAGCTTGCCGGTATCGGCGGCGCGCTCGCCGGTTCGTTCTGGACCTTGCTCATAACCCTCGTTTTGGCCTTTCCGCTCGGCGTCGCCGCGGCCGTCTATCTGCAGGAATTTGCGCCCAAGAACCGCCTCATCGATTTTATCGAGGTCAATATCAATAACCTTGCCGCCGTGCCCTCGATCGTCTTCGGGTTGCTTGGCC
>JAPYQV010000086.1 GCA_029937205.1 Alphaproteobacteria bacterium | reverse complement strand
CAGATCCTCCTTTAGATCAGGCCGCAGTTTGTTCCAAATTATATGACGACGGACAAAGGCTCGGTGGTTTGAAAGTGACGATCAGGCTACCGGTTCATGCCTCTTTCGAAAATTCGACACCACAGTGATGGCGGTCGCCTGCGATACCATTTAACATCCATAATCCGGTAATCTTCATGCATCAGCCTGTGGAAATAGACTCATATCTCAACACCGCCCGCAGTTTTGAATTGGCATTATCGCTCCGAGTTGGATAGCAAATAAATCGGGAAATCCGTTTCCGGTGCTTCCAAATATTTTCCCACCTCTCAGTTATTGCCGGCAATTCCGGCGACTTCTATAATTGACGCAACATGATGATTGGAGAAAGCACATGACGGGAATGTTGACGGAAAAACGCGCGCTGGTCACCGGCGCGGCGAGCGGCATGGGGCGTGCCATCGCTGAATCCTACGCACGGGAGGGTGCCACAGTCGCTGTGCAGGCACGGAGCCTTGAGCGTAGTGCGGAAACCCTCGCGGCCATTGCGGCAGAGGGCGGCTCGGCCTTTGCCGTCGCTGCCGACCTAACCGACAGTCGCGCTATCGAGACGATGTGCGCCGAAGCCATCGAGCGCCTTGGCGGGATCGATATCGTCATGAACAATGCCGGCGTGGGCGACTATAAGAAAGTCGTCGAGATGGAGGAATCCTTCTGGGACAACATCATGGATGTGAACTTGAAGGCGCCGTTTCTGGTCTCCAAATTCACCCTGCCGACGATGATTGAACAGGGCACCGGTGGCGTTCAACTTTTCAACGCCTCGACCAATGCCAAGACGGCGGACGCGGAGTGGACGGCCTATAACACCACCAAGCACGGTCTGGTTGGTTTCGTACGTTGCCTCGCGGCCGAGGTCGGCCCGCAAGGGATTCGCGTGAATGCAATTTGTCCCGGCTGGATCGATACCAAGATGGCGGTGGACGTACATCAGGATATTGCCCGCGATATGAATGAGCCCTATGAAAAGGTGTTCGACGAAAGCATGCGTCTGAATATGTTGAGCGAAATCATCCCGCCGCAGGCCGTTGCCGACATGGCGGTCTATCTTGCCGGTCCGGGCGGTACCTATGTCACTGGGCAGGCGATCAATGTCTGCGCCGGACTGAGCGTGCATTGAAATACGCGGCCAGGGAAAATTCATGATTCGGGGGATTTTTCATGTTTTTCGATATGGACCCAACATTCAAAAGCAGAAATATAATTTGGGGCCGGTCGAATTCTTGAAAACCATGTTGCGGGACGCAGACGCCTGAAAGTTATTAACGATGAACATTCTCGTTACAGGCAGCGCGGGCCATTTGGGTGAGGCGGTCGCTAGAAGCGTTCGAGAGACCGATCATCAAGCCGTCGGCGCCGATCTGTTGAATTCAAAATTTACAAATCTGGTTGGGTCGATTGTTGATCGGGATTTTGTGAAGCAGTGCGTCAACGGGGTCGACGCCATTATTCATACGGCCACCTTGCACAAACCCCATATCGCAAGCCATACCCGGCAGGATTTCGTCGATACGAACATTACCGGCACGCTCAATCTGCTCGAGGAAGCGGTGGCGGTAGGCGTGCAGTGCTTCATATTCACCAGTACGACCAGTGTCTTCGGCGCGGCCCTTGTTCCACCGGAAGGTGCTCCCGCCGCCTGGATGACGGAGAAGGTGCAGCCGATTCCGAAAAACATATATGGCGTGACCAAAACGGCGGCGGAAGATCTCTGCCAATTGTTTTATCGCAAGCACGGCCTTCCTTGCCTCGTGCTCAGAACATCGCGCTTCTTTCCCGAGGAAGATGACAACCTGACCATACGGGAAATGTTTGAAGGCGATAATACCAAGGCCAATGAATTTCTGTTCCGCAGAGTTGACGTGGAAGATGCCGTGAGGGCACATTTCCTTGCGTTGGAGCGCGCGCCGGAGATCGGTTTCGACCGCTTTATCATTAGCGCGACAACGCCGTTTGAGACCGAAAACCTCGCGGATTTGCGCGCGGATGCGCCCGCCGCAGTCAGGCGTCGCTACCCAAAATTTGGGGAAATATACGAGCGTCTCGGGTGGCGCATGTTTCCGACCATCGACCGGGTCTATGTGAACAGGAAAGCGCGGGACCAGCTTGGCTGGCGGCCCGCCTACGATTTTTGCCGGGTGCTGAATCAGGTTGATGCCGGAGAAGGGATGGGGAGCGAGTTGGCCCGGAAAGTGGGAATCAAGGGTTATCACAGAGAGCAATACGGCGCGGGTCCCTATCCGGTCGACTAGCGGGTAGGCCGTTCAAAGTTCCCTGTATTCGGCGAGGAAGCGGTGGTAGCGCTCGACGTACATGTCGGCATAAATACTGTAATCGAATTCGATTGGCCGCTCGGTAACTTGCGACAGGATGCCCCATAGGAATTCGCGCAACGCGCCGATTGCCTTGGCGGCGGCGAAGCGTCGCGACAGTTCCTCGTCCGGCGGCGCGCCGTAATAGCTTGCGAGCATAAGATGGTCTTCCGTCCGGTCTAAATCGCAATTCATCGCAAGTACACCCATGTCGAACAGGTCCATGCTGAAGCCGGCATATTCGAAGTCGACAAACCACAACCGCCCATCATCGTCCAAGACGATGTTTTGCGGGTTGATGTCATTGTGGCCATAGACGTTATGGATCTTGCCGATCGTCGCTTCGAGTTCGTCGTTTTCGGCCACCAGATTGGGCAGGAGCGCCCGCCATTTTTCGTCCAGAGCCTCGCCACGCTCACGCAATTGCCGCACATACCAGCGGTTATGGTGAAACGGCCAAAACACTGCACCACCACCCTCAAGATGTTTATGCGCTTCGTCATGTAGCCGGCGGATGAGCTCTGCGGCCCTGACGATCATGTCAGGCGCGTGAAGGTCTTCGGGCCTCAGGTTACGGCCCGGAATGTAGCCGAGCACGATCAGGCCCGGTTCACTATGGAATACTTCGGCCGCGACCCCGGCGGCATGGGCGGCGCGCAGTGACATGACTTCGTTGGCGCGGAACACGCCGAGATGCGGCTCATCCTCGCCGATACGCACGACATAGCGTTTGCCGTCGTCATCGACGGTCAAATTGATATTGCTCAATCCCCCGCTCAACAGTTGCGGTTCCACGGCGTTGTGCCAGATTGGGAGCGCTTTGGCGCGGGCGATGGCCGGCGCGGCCATATCCACTGCGCCCTGGGCATTGCCGATCGCATCAAACACGCCGGCCGAATGCTGATCGTCTGCCATGCCTAACCTCTCACCCGGCTGTTGTCCGGGTCGTATAGCGGCGCGAGATGCAATTCCGCGTCCACTTGTCGGTTGGCGCTCTCGATACGGTATGTGCCGGCGCGGAGATAGTCCGCTGTTACGCCGCCAGAATGACGCACAAAACCCAAGCCAATATGTTTGCCGATCGTATGACCGTAGCCACCGGAAGAGAGCCAACCGACCCGCTCGCCGTCGCGAAGAATGGTCTCGCGGCCTGTCAGCAGGAGTTCCGGATCATCTTCGGCGGTGAGGGTCACCAGCCGTTTAGCGAGCGGCTCGTCGCGTTGGCGTAGAAGCGCATCCCGGCCGATGAAATCGGCTGTCTTATCGAAGGCGACCGCGAAGCCTAGCCCCGCTTCGAGTGGCGTGTAATCGGGACCGATATCGGCGGCCCAGGCACGATAGCCTTTTTCCAGACGCAGGCTGTCGATCGCGCGGTAACCGGCATCCATCAGGCCGAACGCTGCCCCTGCCGCCGTGAGCGTCTCATAGGCGATGAGCATATATTCCGTCGGAATGTGCAACTCCCAGCCAAGCTCACCCATATAGGTGACGCGAAGCGCACGTACCGGCGCGCCGCCAATCTGAATTTCCCGGGCTGTAAAGAACGGGAAGGCCTCTGCGCTGACATCGCCCTCCGCCGCCACTTCCAAAATCTGCCGCGACCGCGGCCCCATCAACGACAGTACGCCGAACGCTGAAGTTACATCGATCAATGCGGCATGGGCGTCATCCGGAATGTGGCGCTTGATGTGATTGAAATCGTGCGTCGCGAAGCCGGTGCCGGTGACGATGTAATATTCATCCCCGGTAATCCGCGTCACAGTGAGGTCGCATTCGATGCCGCCATGACGATTGAGCATCGCCGTATAGGTCACTTGTCCGGGGTCCGTTGCCACATCGCCGGCGCAGAGGCGCCCAAGAACCGCCTCCGCGTCGCGCCCGATAAGAGTATATTTGGCGAACGAGGATTGATCGAAAATGGCGGCGGCATTGCGGCATGCATTGTGTTCCGCCGCCACATAGGGATGCCAATTGGGCCGGGAAAAGCTATCGACTTCTACTGGCTCCACATCTTCCGGCGCAAACCAGTTGGGGCGTTCCCAACCGAACTTGCCACCGAAACAGGCACGTTTGTCCTGGAGCGCGCCGTAGATGGCGCTGCGTCTGAGCGGGCGGCCTGCCTTCATATCTTCATAAGGCCAGATGATGGTGTAGTGATGGCCCTGGCCCTCGAGCGAGCGCGCCAGAACTTGATTGTCGGAGCGGTGATAGGCGCCGAAGCGGCGGATATCGAAGCTCCACATGTCAAAGGGCGGCTCGCCGTTTAAGATCCACTCGCCGATCACCATGCCGGCGCCACCAGCACCCGTAACGCCGTATGCATTAAAGCCCGCGCTGACGAAGAGATTTCGCACTTCCGGCGCCTCGCCCATCACCGGGTTTTGATCTTCGGTAAATGCCTCAAGGCCATGGATCCAGGTCTTGATGCCGGCGGTCTGGAGTGACGGGATCCAGTCCATCAAGCCTTCCAGGCGCGGCATGAAATGATCAAGATTTTCCGGCATCAGCTTGAATTCGTGGTTCTCCGGAATCGCACCAATGTAGGGGATCGGATCAGGATCATATTGCCCAACGATCAGGCCACCGACTTCCTCGCGGATATAGTGCCAGAGATCCGGGTCGCGGAAGGTCGGCATGTCGCGCGTCACGCCGTCGATCTGTTCGGTGATGAAGTAGCAATGATGCGATGGCTGGATGGGAATGTTAACGCCGGCGAGGCGGCCGATCTCGCGCGACCAGATTCCGCAGCAAATCACCGCTGTCTCGCATTTGATTGTGCCTTGTTCCGTCTTTACCGCTGTGACCGCGCCATGTTCGATGTCAAAGCCGATCACCACCGTATCCTCGAATATCCGCGCGCCATTCATGCGCGCACCCTTGGCCAGCGCCATACAGATATCGGACGGGCTAAAGCCGCCGTCGGATGGGATATAGAGGGCGCTGTCCAGTTTGTCGGTGGTCATAATCGGCACCATCTCTCCGGCTTCCTTGGGTGAGATCAGGGCCATTTCAACGCCAAAGGAGCGCGCGATGGTAATGGCGCGCTCATATTCGCGCCGGCGCTCAGGCGTGCAGGCAACCCGCATGCCGCCGGTCGGGTTCCAGCCGGTAGCTTGGCCGGTCTCTGCTTCAAGCTGGGCGTAGAGCTCGCCGCCATAGGCCATCATGCGTCCTGCATTGGGGTCGGTGCGAAATTGCGCATAAGCGCCGGCGGCGTGCCAGGTCGATCCCGACGTCAGTTTGTTGCGCTCGACGATGACGACGTCTTTGCAGCCATGCTTGGCCAGGTGGTAGGCAGTGGCGCAGCCGATGGCGCCGCCGCCGATGATGACGACGCGCGCCTGGTCCGGAAATTTGTCGCTCAATTGAATTCCTTCTCCAACGCTTCGGCCAATTCGAAAATATCCACAGTCGCGCCGTAATGGGCGACATTGAACATCGGCGCGTTGGCATCTGTGTTGACGGCGATGATGGTTTCGACATGTTTCATGCCGGCGAGATGTTGCACCGCCCCGGAGATGCCAAGCGCGATGTAAAGCTTGCAGCTGGAGGCAATTGTGCCCGACTGGCCGACCTGATGGGCCTTCGGCAGCCAGCCGGAATCCGCCACTGGGCGAGAGCAGCCGAAGGTAGCGCCGAGACGCTCGGCGAGGCCAGCGAATATCGGGATATTCTTGTCGTCCTGCACGGCGCGGCCGACGGAAATGATGAATTCCGCTTTGGCGATATCCACATCGGCCGGCGGCGCGGGCTGATATTCCAAATGGGCGGACTGGCCGGCAAGTGCTGAGAAGTCTGGCGTAAGTGCGGTGATGGTTGCGCTGCCAGCGCCCTCCGGCGCCTGGAATGTGGCACCGCGCAGCATTAGCGTCACACAGCTCTTGCCGGGAAAACCAAGCTCCATATTGACCTTGCCGCCATAGCTGCCGCGCGTGACGATGATGTCGCCGGACTCAATTTGTATATCGAAGACATCCGAAGCGAAGCCGCTGCCGAGGCGCGCAGCGACGGCGGCGCCAAATGCCATACCGGCGGCGGAATGGGCGATGAGGATGGCGCCAGGAGTTCTTTCCTCGGCCAGTGTGCACACCGCCTCTTCATAGAGCGCCGCATCGAAGTGGGCGCTTGGTGCGGCAATGCTGAGCACTTCATCGACACCTGCCAAATTGGCAGCCCCGGCAAGCGATTCATTGTCATCACCGATCACCGCTACAACGAGCGGCCCGCCAAGCGGGTCCTTGAGCTCTGCGGCGGCGCCGATCATTTCGCCGGTGATATCGCGCAAGGCGCCATCCATATGCTCGGCAACAATGAGAATTCCCGGCATGACTATTCTCCCCGTTTCTTGCGCACGATGTCGGCGATGGCCTTGGCAATTTCCGCCGCACTGCCTTCGAGCATTTGTGCTTGGCCGGATTTGACCGGAACCGTCAGCGAACGAAGCTGTGCGCCCGCCTGGTCGAGACCGACCGCCGCGCCATCGAGCACATCGATGGTTTTCTTTTTGGCCTGTTTGATCATTCGCATGGTGGCGTAGCGTGGTGTATGGCCGCCGGTCTGAATTGTCAGCAGCGCCGGCGCCGGTAGTTCGAAGCGATGGCGCATGCCGCCTTCAAGCTCGCGCGTTGCGGTCAATGTTGCGCCGCCGTCCCACTCCGCCTCAAGTACCACGGCGGCGTGGGGCAGGCCAAGGATGCGCGCGGTGGCGGTGCCGGTGGCGCCCTGCGCCAGATCGCTCGACTGTACACCGGCCAAAATCAAATCCGCTTCTTCGCGCTTCGCCACACCGGCCAGGGCACGGGCCACGGTCACCGGGTCGGCCGCCGCGAGGCTGTCATCCCACACCCGTACGGCCCGGTGCGCGCCTTTGGCGAGAACCTTGCGTAGGGTGTCTTCCGCTTCTTCCGGACCAATGGTGACGGCAACCACTTCACCGCTGCCAATTTTCTCTGTCAGCAACAGGGCCTGTTCCAGCGCCGCATCGTCCCACTCATTGAGGGAAAATTCGAAATGCTCCGCGGCGATGCCGAGGCCGTCATCGTCAATGCTGAATTCATCGCCCAACTCGCCGACATGCTTGACCGCCACCAGAATGCGCGGACCCTCTTTAGCGGGAATGCCGTAGGTCGGTAGCTCGGCTGCTGTAACAGGGCCACTCAAAGTCGCGGCCGCGACCGGGGCCGGGGGCGGCAGCTCCGCGGCAGACGGCGTGGCGGCCAATTGCCGAGCCAGTTCCGGGTTGTCGGCGAGGCGCTGCATGACTTTTTCAGCCACGACTTCAGCAATACGCTCGGCAGCGATCTCCGCCACCTGTTTGGCGGCGACACCGGTGATGCGCTCAATCAGCGACGGCAATTGCCGCAGATCGATGGATTTGAGCTCGATCGCTTCGGCCACAAGTTCGGCGAGATCCTTGACCTCGAACTCGCCTTCATGGCCGCTAGTTTTTCTGGCGTCTTCAAACATCGTCATATCCTTGGGGCAGCAGACTACGAAATTATCGATAGGGCCGAGCGCCGCCGCTTCATGCATGCGGTTCTCGGATGGTTTTTCCTTGCCGGGCGGGTCCGGCATCCAAATTCGACCGCCGCCGGCGCCGCAACAGAAGGAATTGTCGCGGTTGCGCGGCATTTCCACAAGTTCGCAGCCGATCAGTTCCAGCACCCGGCGCGGCTGGTCATAATTGCCATTCAGCCGGCCCAAATGGCAGGGGTCATGCAGGGTCACGCGGCGCTTCAGCGGATTGACCACCTTGAGCCGGCCATCTTCCAGCATTTCGGCAAGCACAGACGTGTAATGGTTGATCGGCGCGGTATCGGCAAAGTCGGGATATTCGTTGCGGATGGTGTTGTAGGTGTGTGGATCGGTAGTTACCAGCCGCGTGAAGGGCCGGGCCGCCGCCATCGCCGCCTGATTGTGCTCGACCAGGGCTTCGAAAAGGCCTTCTTCGCCGGCGCGGCGTACATCATTGCCGGCGCTGTGCTCGCTCTCGCGCAGGATGGCGTAATCGAGCCCGGCAACCTGGAACAGCCGCGCCACGGTTTGTGAAACGATTTGGTTGCGCGGATCGTATGAGGCGTAATCGCCGACGAACCAGAGATTGTCCGCCGCTTCCTCGCGGATGTCTTTGACGGTGAATTCCAGCGCCTCGGTCCAAGCGCCGCGTTGGCGCGCGCTCTCGCCGAAGCTATTGCCACGGTCGGCGAGCATGCCGAAGGTATCGCGCAATTGCGGTTCCATCTTGTCGCGCTCCACCAAATGGCGGCGCATCTGCACGATCATGGTGGGGTGCTCGATGCCAACCGGGCAGATTTCCATGCAGGCGCCGCACGACCGGCAGGCCCAGAGCGTCTCTGGCGCAATGATATCGCCGACCAATTGCGGCCCGCCCGCCTTTACTTTGCCTTGCGTGCGCTCGGCGAAGCTGCGCAGATCGAGGATCAGATCGCGCGGGCTGAGCGGCGCGCCGGTCGCCGTCGCCGGGCAGGCCTCGTGGCAACGGC
>JAPYQV010000085.1 GCA_029937205.1 Alphaproteobacteria bacterium | reverse complement strand
GGTCATGGCCGGCAAGATCGACCCGTGCCTGTCGGAGACCTACAGCTTCGACGAAATCGGCCACGCCCATCAGCTCATGTTCGAACACCGCCATCCTTACGGCAACATGGCGGCGCTGGTGAACGCGACTGAAAAAGGCCAGGGCATGTCTGGTACCAATGGGTCATAAGAATGACCCCTTGTATGTTCCCTCAAGCGCCGGGCGGACGCGTCCGCGTCCTTGGCTTACCTCGCGCATGCTCGGGCGCGCAGTCGCGCTTGCCAAAAGGCGATGCGCAATGCGCATCACCTTTCGGAGTTAGGGGATAATAAAATGGCGGGCTTGAAAGCCGGCGTAATCGGCGTCGGCTGGTTTGGCGAAATCCATTGCAGCGCCATCGCCGGCGTACCGGGGATGGAACTTGTGGCGCTCGCCGACCGCGACGAAACCCGCCTGGCCGAGGTCGCCCAGCAATTTGGCGTGACGTCTGTATACAGTGACTACCGCGATCTGCTCGCCGATCCCGCGATCGACCTGGTGCATATCGTCACGCGCTGGGACAGCCACGCGGAGATCGCCATCGCCGCGCTCAAAGCCGGCAAGCATGTGCTGCTGGAAAAACCCATGGCGCCGACGGTGGCGGAATGCGCCGAGATATGCGCCGCGGCAAAAGCCGCCGATAGCTATCTCATGGTCGGCCATGTCTGCCGTTTTAACCCGCGCTGCATTGCCGCCAAGCGCGAGATCGACGGCGGCGGCATCGGCCGCATCGTTTCCCTGAATGGCCGGCGCAACGTGCCCGCCGCCTGGGCCGAGAACGCGCTCAACAAGGTCAATCCGATCTCCGATACCGCCATTCACGACACCAATCTGATGCTGTGGTTCACCGGTGCGCGGGTGACCAGCGTTTACGCCCAGACCGTGCGCGTGAACGATTATGTCTATCCCGATTTGTTTCAACTCATCTACCGCTTCGACAACGGTGCCACAGCGATCTATGAAAGCGCCTGGCTGCTGCCCGATAGCGCGCCCTTCATGATCGACGAGCGCATGTCGATCTTCGGCTCGACAGGCTTCGTCCAGGTGCAGGACACTTTTCCCAATCTCGGCCTCTGCAACGCCGATGGCTTCACCAGCCCGGACACCACCTATTGGCCGCGCATCGGCGGTGTGACCGGCGGCGCGCTCGGCGAAGAAGTGATGTATTTCGCCAACTGCGTGGCCAATGGGATAACGCCGTCAGTGATTACACCGGAGCAATCCATGGCCGCCATGGAGACCGTTCTTGCCGCCCAGCAATCAGCCGAAAGCGGCGAGATCGTCCGCCTCGGTTAGAGTCTATACGGTGACGCGCTCGCGGAGGTAGGGGGCGCCCGCCGGCGCTTCCGTGTCGAACTCGCGCGCGTAGCGGTGGCCGGCGTAAATCGCGTGCGCAACGGTTGCCGGGGCGAGGGCATCGCCGATGCGGGTCAGGCTCTTCCAGGGTGCGGTGCCGTCGCCGGCACGCGTTTGTAATTCCCGCCACAGGCTGTCGCTGGAGATGCGCGAGGTGACGAGCACCACCGATTCCGCGTCCGATTCTGCTTCCCGTCCGGTGTAAATGCAGGCATGGTGCGTGCCGCCATCAAGCGAAACCAGCTGCCGGTCGGTCACAATGGTTATGCCCGCCTCGAGCAGGCGGCGCTGGATGGCGTGCTGTTCGAGGGTATTCTCGGTCCACGGCGAAACCATGGTCGCAGGCGTCATGAACGTAACGGCGTAGCCGTCGTGGGCGAGCTTTTCGGCGATCAATCCAGCCATGATGTAGCGCTCATCGTCATAGACCAGAACAGGTCCCTGGCCTGGCTTTTGTTCGGCCATAATATCGTCCGGGGTGAAAATATCCGGTGCGGAAGCGGAAATCGGCAGCCCGGTGCGGTGGGTCCGCCCCTTACCGTCGCGGCGCCAAGTGGCGCCCGTCGCCAGCACGATATGCTGCGCTTCGAAGGCAATGACCTCCTCAGCGCCAAGGTCGCTGGCGAGATAAGTTTCCACATTGGGCAGCTTATGAAAGGCCGAAAGACGGTGCTCCACCACTCGCTGATAGGACGCCATGCCGGGCAGAAGGGATTCGCCGCGAACGCGGCCGCCGAACGCCGGGCCGGCTTCGGCCAGGGTGACGGCATAGCCGCGCTGGCCAAGGGCGCGGGCGCATTCGAGCCCGGCCGGGCCGCCGCCGACGATCAACACCGTGTCTTCGGAAACGCGGGTTGGAATGCGCTCCGGATGCCAGCCCTTGCGCCATTCCTCGCCCATGGTCGGGTTTTGCGTGCAGCGGATCGGCGTGAAAGTCATATCGCCGGAGACGCAGATATTGCAGCCGATACATTCGCGGATATCCTCGATGCGCCCTTCCTCGATTTTCTTCGGCAGGAACGGGTCGGCGATGGAGGGTCGCGCCGCGCCGATGAAGTCGAGCGCCCCCTTGGCGATCAGCGATGCCATATGATCGGGCGAGGTATAGCGCCCGACACCGACCACCGGCTTCGAGGTCAGGGTTTTGACGAAGGCGGTGTAGCGCTCCTGATAGCCTTCCTCGGCGAAGCGCGCGGTTTGCGAATCATGCGGCCAATCGCTGATATTGACGTCCCAGAGATCGGGCAGTTCCGCCAGCATGGCGATAATCTCCGGCGCCTCGCCGTCTATATTCATACCATCCGGGCCGAGCAATTCATCGACGACAAAGCGCACGGCGACGGCGCAGGTATCGCCGACGGCTTGCTTGGTGTCCTCGATCAATTCGC
This sequence comes from Alphaproteobacteria bacterium, assembly GCA_029937205.1. Classification (GTDB taxonomy): domain Bacteria; phylum Pseudomonadota; class Alphaproteobacteria; order UBA828; family UBA828; genus PTKB01. The sequence goes on along the minus strand of JAPYQV010000085.1, from coordinate 6,143 downwards.
GCAGCAGGCGCACACGGTTTTCGAGCGAGCCGCCATATTCGTCGCTGCGCTGATTGTAGCGCGACAGGAGAAAATGCTGGGCGATGGAAAGATCATGGCCGGCATAGACGTAAACGATATCGTAGCCGGCGCGCTTGGCGAGAATAGCGGATTCGCGGTGACTGTCGCGGACGGCGCGGATATCGCTCTTATCCATGGCGCGTGCCTGCAACGGCGATGAAACGATGAGCGATTGGTCGGAGGGCGCCAGCGGCACCTCGCGGCTTACCAGATTTGCGCAACTGATGCCTTGCTGGCAAAGCTCGATGGCGGCGAGCGACCCGTGCGCGTGCACCGCATCGACCATACGGGCGTGATAGGGGATATCGCCTTGGTCCCAGAGTTTGCCCTCAATCGCCGGGCCGAAATCGGTGACGTGATCGATCGATACTTCTTCGGTCGAGACCACGGCCCAGCCGCCTTCCGCCTTGACCCCGCGCATGGCCGCCATGCCGCGTGGCAATTGGTCGCCCATACCGTTGCAATGGGGCACTTGATAGAAGCGGTTGCGCGCCGTGACGGGACCGATCTTCACCGGCTCGAAAAGAATGTCGAAAATCGGATCGCGCGCGCTCATGTCTTGTCCTTATCTTTTAGCTGTATTCCTGGGCGCCCCGCCCAAGCTATTGTGGCCCGCCCGGGAGCCACGCAGGAAAAGAGACTAGCGGATGAGCGAGAGCGGATTAATTTATTTATTGTGGAGCGACCTGGTCGGCATGACCCGGACGCGCGGCGTGCCGCTCCGGGATTTCGACAGCCGGCTGGAAAGCGGCCTGGGGTGGGCCTGCGCCGGCCAGGCGATGACGCCGTTCGAGCATCTCGCCGACAATCCCTGGGGGCCGGTGGATGAGGTGCGGCAAATCCCCGATGCGGAAACGCGCTTTACCATCCCGGCCTCGGGCGAGCATCCGGAAATCCACGCCGTGCTGTGCAATTCGCGCCCCAGCCCCAGTGAGGATTGGAGCGCCTGTGTCAGAACGTTCTGCCGAAAGGCCATTGCCGATCTCAAAGCGGAAACCGGGCTCGATCTCATCTCGGCATTCGAGCTCGAATTTCTCCTGCATGGCCCGGATTTTGACCCCGAGGCGCCGTTCTCCTTCGCCGCCGCCCGCGCGCAGCATGGTTTCTTGACCGAATTGGAGGAAATGTTGAGCGCCGCCGGTGTGGCGCCGGAGACGGTCGAGCCGGAATATGGCCGTGGCCAGTATGAAATCAGCTGCGCGCCGCGCCCTGCCCTGAAGGCGGCGGACGCGTCACTGATCTCATGCGAAATCATCCGCGAGGCGGCGCGGCGCCATGGCGTGCGCGCGAGCTTTTCGCCCAAACCGACGCCCGAGCATGTCGGCAATGGCAGCCACATTCATTTCAGCCTGGCCGACGCACAAGGCCTGAACGTCACCTATGACGGCGCTCACGCGCTCGGCCTGAGCGCGACGGCGGCCAAGTTCTGCGCCGGCATTTTGAACCACTTTGAAGCCCTGCTGGCGATCATTGCGCCGTCGCCGGTGTCCTATCACCGCCTCGGCCCGCATCATTGGAGCACCGGCTATCGTTGTATCGGCTGGCAAAACCGCGAAGCGGCGATCCGCATCATGCCGGGCATTTCGGCCGATCCGGAGAAAGCCGCCAAAGGCTTCAATCTCGAAATTCGCGCGTCCGATTGCACGGCGTCGCCCTATCTTGCCGTCGGCGTCCTGGCCCGTGCTGGGCTCGAGGGCATTCGCAAAAATCTAAGCTTGCCCGGGCCGGCCGAAATCGACCCCGCCGATATGTCGGAAGAGGCGCGCCTGGAAGCCGGCATCACGCCCTTGCCGGACAGTCTCGATGCGGCATTGGCCGCTTTGGAAGCGGACCAGGTGGTGCGCGGTTGGTTTCCCGACGAGCTCTACCGGAGCTATGTCAGCATCAAAAACTGGGAAGCCGATTACGCCCGCAGCACCGCGCCGGAACAGCTTTTTGCGCGCTACCGCCGCACCTACTAACTCACCCGACCTCGACCAGCATGCCGCCATCGATAGGCAGGATATGGCCGGTGATGAAGCTTGCCTTGTCCGAACATAGCCAGACCACCGCTTCGGCTACTTCTTCCGGCCGCCCGACGCGTTGCATGGGAACGCCGGCCGCCGCCTTCTCGGCGTCACCCTTCCAGTCTCGGAGCAGCATCGGCGTCATGATCGGTCCGGGCGCAATGGCGTTGATGCGGATATTTCCCGCCGCATGCTCGAGGGCAGCGCTCTTGGTCAGGCCGCCGATGGCGTGCTTGCCGGCGATATAGGGCGAGCGTCCGGGAGAGGCGTTCAGGCCCCAGGTTGAGCTCGCATTGACGATCGCGCCGCCGGCGGATTCAAGCATCGCGCGGATTTCATATTTCATCGCGTGATAGGTGCCGCCGATCAACACATCCAACGTCCGCTTGACATCGGCCATATCGAGCTCATGCACGAGCCCGGCAACGCCTTCAATACCGGCGCTGTTATAAGCGATATCGAGGCCGCCAAAGCGTGCCACCGTTTGGCGCACCATTTCGGCCACGGCGTCCTCATCGCTGACGTCGGTGCGGCAAAATTCAGCCGCACCGCCGGCCGTTTTGATTTCCGCCGCCAGCGCCGCGCCGCCCTCCGCATCGATATCGGCCAGCATCAGCACCGCGCCCTCGCGCGCCATGGCGCGCGCGCTGGCCGCGCCCAGGCCCGAGGCCGCGCCGGTCACGATGGCGATTTTGTCGCGTAACATCATCCGTCGGTTCCAGCGGGCGAGACCACCAGATCCTGTTGCGCCAGCAGCAGATGATTGTTCATGCAGGCAACGGCGGCCTCCGGGTCGCGCCGGCGAATGGCGTCGAACACCTCGCGGTGATGGTTATTATATTGGCGGATGCGTTGGGGTGTAAGGATCGCCCCTTTGATCGATTCCCAGAGATCATGGGTGCGCACATGGTTGATCTGGCCGTACATGGTGATCATCAGCGGATTGCGCGTGCCCTCGGCGATACGCAGGTGAAATATCTTGTCCCAGTGGGAGAATGTTTCTTCGTCATTCGTGGCACTTTCGGTATTGCGCAGCGCTTCCTCCAGGCCGGCGATGTCGCGTGCCGTCATGTTGCGCGACGCGAGACGCACCATTTGCGGCTCGAGCGCCAGGCGCACTTCGAGCAATTGCAGCGGGCTGGTAATCTCAGCCACATCCTCGCGCTCCGGCCCACCACGCTCCGCCGGATAGGTCACATAGCTGCCGCTGCCTCTTCTTCGACTGAGCAGATTGCCCTGTTCCAAGAGACGTAGCGCCTCACGCACAGTGCCGCGCGAGACCACATTGTCTTCCGCCAATTGCCGTTCGGACGGCAGCCTATGGCCGTCCGGAAAGGCGCCGCGCAATATTTGCTCGCGCAGCACGGCCGCCAATTTCGCCGGCGCGCCGTTGGGCTCAGTTTCCTGCACGTTTATTGCCATAAATTTTAATTGGTAGGACCAATATCAGGGTTATTTGGCTTGCAAACCATACCGGCAGGCGGTTTAATCCCGACAAAATAAATAACCATCTCCTAGGATACGGGCGGTACGATGATTTATTCAACAGCGAATGTTCAAAATTGTTTAGACCAATTTATGAATTGGTACAATAATCAATTGCGCCGCGCATGATTTCCGCCCACGCCAAATATCTCATTGTCGGCGCCGGCATTCACGGCCTCAGCACCGCTTATCATTTGGCGACCGCCCTCAAGGCTTCGGGCCGCGGCAGCGGCGAGGATGTACTGGTGATCGACAAGGGCGGCATTGCCGCCGGCGCGTCGGGCATCGCCTGCGGGGTTATCCGCAACAATTATTTCCAGCCGGCCATGCGCGAACTGATGGCGGAATGCGTTGATCTTTGGGAGAGCGACGCCGAGGCCTATCATTTCCACAATGTTGGCTATATGCAGATCAGTCCCGAATCCATGCGCCAAGATGTGGCGCAGATTGCCGCCGAGCAGCAGGCGATCGGCTATGAATCGGAATTCATCGAGGGTGAGGACGCGTGCAAGAAATATATGCGCGGCTTTTTCGACGATTGGCAGGCCGAGGGCATCACCTCAATCCTGCATGAAAAGCGCGGCGGCTATGCCAACAACACGGCCTCGCTTTATGGTCTGGCGGACAAAGCCGAAGGCGCCGGCGTGCGTATCATGTCCGGCACCGAAGTCACCGAACTGGTGAGCGGCAGCAATTCCGGTGCCATCACCGCGGTCGAAACGAGCAAGGGCCGCATCACCGTCGAGGAGGTTATCCTCGCCGCCGGCCCGTGGGTGCCGCGTCTATGGGATATGCTCGAGCTGCCCAATTTTATCGACGTCAAAGGCCGGGACGGCGAAATTCACCACGATGTGCCGATGTGGGTCTATTGGTGCCTGCAGGAAGGCACGCTCGGTGTCGAGCCTGGCTACGGCATGGCTAAGGACGGCAACATGCCGCCGGTCATTCATGTCGACTGCGACGCGCCGCTCCGTTCCGATGTCGATGGTCGCGTGCTGACGGAAGACATGTGGGGCATCTATTACAAGCCGGATTTCAACTTCGGCGGCATCCAGGGTGGCGCCGCTCCCTATTTGGTGAAAACCCCGGCCGCCGATGTGGCGGTCGATCCTTACGGCGCCGAGTCGCCGGAATTCATCGTCGACGATCTCTTTGCCGAAACCTGGTGCTCGGCCCTCGCCTTCTGCCAGAAGCGCTACGAGGGACAGATCGGCAAATGGCGCCAGGAGCCGTCCGGCGGCATCGGCGCGTTTACCGCCGACAGCTTCCCGGTGTTCGACCGCTTCCGCGAAAATTGCTACGTCATCGCCGATTCCAACCATGGTTATAAAATGCTCGCCGTCGGCAAGCTGGTGGCCGAGGAAATCCTCGGCACGCCGAGCGCGCTTCTGGAGCCATTCCGCTTCTCGCGCTTCGCCGAAGGCAAGCTGCATCCTGTATCGAACAGCCCATTCCCGTGGAGCTAATGTCGGAGGACATAAAATGACGGATCTTGAAGTCCATGTCGCCCAGGACGGCCGCGATGAATTGGTCCGCCAGGTTCGCCACAAGATCGACGAGCTCGGCATCACCTATATCTATTATCAATTCGTCTCGGTCACCGGGCGCATCGTCGGCAAGGGCGTGCCGGCGGATCATTGGGAGCAGATTGCGTCACGCGGCTTCCAACTCGTCTACGGCTCGACCGCCAATCTGTTTACCGACCGGGCCGGCGACTATATCGGCTACGGGCCGGAAGCCTCCGAGCTGGTCGGCATGCCCGATCCGGAGACCTTTGCCCAACTGCCGTGGGACAAGCGGGTGGCGCGGGTCTTTTGCACCTGCTATCGCAATCGCGAGGAACGCGAAAACCCCGGCGGCCATTTGACCTCCGACTGCCGCGGCAATCTGCGCCTTATTCACCAGGAGTTTCAGGACAAGCACGGCCTGCAAATGCGCTCCGGGGTCGAGCCGGAGATGATGTGGCTGAAGCGCGGCGAGGACGGCAAATCGGACGGCGGCGTGACCAAGCCGAATTGCTATCACATCGACCAGTTCGAGGAATTGCGCCCGATCTTCATGCGCGTCATCGAATACTGCCAGGCCATGGGCTTCGACATGATCCAGGGCGACCATGAAGACGCGCCGGGCCAACTCGAGCTCAATTTCATGTTTGACGATGCGCTCCGCACCGCCGACCGGCTGACCACCTACCGCCAGATCTGCGCCCAGGTGGCGCGCGAGTTCAACGTCATCGCCTGCTTCATGACCAAGCCCTTCGTCGGCGTCTCGGCGAGCGGCTGCCACCACAATTTGTCGCTCTGGCGCGGCGGCGAGGACCAGCTCAACGAACTGCACCAATCGCCGCCGGCGGCCATGGATGATGTCTTCTCCTACGCCAAGGGCGGCGAAAATATGTTCATGCCCGACCCGGCGATCGATAAACGCAAGCCCGGCCCGATCGGGCTCAACTGCATCGCCGGCGTGATGGAACATATTCAGGCGCTGACCTCGATCGGCTCCTCGACCGTCAATTCCTACCGCCGGCTTTGGGATACCGGCTTCTGGGCGCCGGTGTTCGCCGATTGGGGCTATCAGAACCGCACCTGCGGT
>JAPYQV010000084.1 GCA_029937205.1 Alphaproteobacteria bacterium | reverse complement strand
GCCGTGACGCGGGAGAGCTCCAGGTCCGCGGCGATGACCGGCAAGGCCGGCGGGACCTTGCCGACCTGCATGGCGGTGACGACGCCGGCGCCGACGGCCAATGCGACGGTGGTCCAGTTGGTTTTTGAGGGTGTGTTCATGTTTTTGTTTGGCCCTCAGATGCCGGGCGGGGGTATCCGCCCATGTTATCTGGTCCCTCAGACGCCGGGCGGGGGCATCCGCCCCCTTGGCTACCTCGTATTAACTCGGGCGCGCGGTCGCGCTTGCCGGAATGCTGGGCGCATTCCGGTTGGTGGTTCCGCTTGGTTGGGGTTGTTTGGGTTCCAGTCATAGGACTTCTGGGTTCACGACGAAAGATTTGTCGAGTTTGCCGTCTATGGCGTCGAGGGAGTTTTGCGCGCAGACGATGGCGGAGCGGTGGAAGCATTCGCGGGTGAGGCCGCCGACGTGGGGGGTGAGGATCGTGTTGTTGTGGGCGAAGAGTGGGTTTGCCGGGGTGGGCGGCTCTTCTTCGAAGACGTCGATGCCGGCGGCGTAGATGTGGCCCGAGCTTAAGGCTTGGCTTAACGCCTGGCCGTCGACCACGGGGCCGCGCGAGGTGTTGACCAATAGCGCGCCCTGTTTCATGCGGCTCAGGGTGTCGGCGTTGATCATGTGGCGGGTCTCATCGTTCAACGGTGTGTGCATGGTGATGATATCAGCTTGCGGTAAGGCGGCGACGAAATCCGGCGCGTGAGTGAAGCCGGCGTCGCTGATCAGTTTTTGTGGGATGTAGGGGTCGCACACCATCACCTTCATGCCGAAGGCCTGGCAGCGCGGCGCCACCAGCTTGCCGATGCGGCCGAAACCGACGACCAGCACGGTTTTCTCGTATAGCTCGACTGTGTTCGCTTCTTCACGTATCTGCCACCATTCCCCGGCGCGTACGGCTTTGTCATGTTCCGGGCCCTGCTTGGCGGCGGCCAGCATCAGATAAAGCGCGAGCTCGGCCACGGTGACGGAATTGGCGTCGCCAATGGTGGCGACCGGAATGCCGCATTCGTTTGCCGCCGCCATGTCGATATTGTCATAGCCGACGCCATGGCGCGCGATGACTTTCAAGTTGCGCGCGGCGCGGATATCGTCGCCGTCGAGCGGCAGATAGCGCAGGATGATCGAATCCGCATCGGCCATTTCGCGGCGCAAACGCGCCCGTTCGTCGCGCTCCAGGGTGACGATTTCCATGCCGGCGCGGCTGTTCAGGAGATCGAACGCAGCCGGGTCGACGGCGTCGTGGATGATGACCTTGGGCATGATTGTGTTTTTTCGATTGTCGTGGCGGGGTTTGCTCAGTCATTCTGTAGCGAAATGCCGCCAAGCGGGCAATGCCAACCAATAAAAGGGGCGAAATACCATGAGCGGGCAATCCAATTCAGCCGAGGCGCGCGACCTCGCCTATCACCTCCATTCCTTCACCCATCTCGAAAGCCTGGCCACGGACGGCCCGCTGGTGCTCGAAAGCGGCGAAGGCATATATGTCACCGACAATCACGGCCGGCGCTATATCGAGGGCATTTCAGGCCTGTGGAATATCGTCGTCGGCTTCGGCGAGCAGCGCATCGCCGAGGCGGCCTTCGAGCAGATGAAGAAGCTGCCCGCCTATCACACCTTCTTTGGCCGCACCGCCTCGCCGGTGATCGATCTCGCCGAGCGATTGATCGAGCTCGCCCCGGTGGCCATGAAGCGCATCTATTTCGTCAATTCCGGCTCCGAAGCCAATGACACCGCGATCAAAATGTTGTGGATGCTGAACAAGGGCGCCGGCAAGCCGGACAAGCGCAAGATCATCTCGCGTAAGAGCGCCTATCATGGCACCACCGTGGCGTCGTGCAGCCTGAACGGCAAACCCTATATCAATTGCTTCGGCCTGCCGCTGGCCGAGATTCTCCATACCGACTGCCCGCATTATTGGCGCGATGGCCGGCCCGGCGAAAGCGAGGAAGACTATGGCCAGCGCCTCGCCGACAATCTCGAAGCGCTGATCCAGGAGGAAGGCGCCGAGACCATTGCCGGCTTTATCGCCGAACCGGTGATGGGTGCCGGCGGCGCGCTGGTGCCGCCGCAAGGCTATTTCGAGAAAATCGAAGCGGTGCTGCGGCGCCACGACATCGCTTTTATCGCCGACGAGGTGGTGTGCGGCTTCGGCCGGACGGGCAGTATGTGGGGCTGTCAAACCTATAATTTTCGCCCCGACATCATCTGCACCTCGAAGTGCCTGACAGCGGGATACTTCCCCATGGGCGCGGTGCTGATGTCACCCAAAATCGACGCGCAATTGATGCACGCCGCCGAAGCGCTCGGCGAATTTCCGCATGGCTTCACCACGGCGGGCCACCCAGTGGGCGCGGCGATTGCCCTGAAGGTGCTTGAGCTGATCACTGAGCCGGGCGGCATGTTCGACAACCTGTGCAAGGTGGCGCCGCACTTCCAGGCCTGCCTGCAGAAATTCGCCGATCATCCGCTGGTCGGCGAAGCCCGCGGCGTCGGCTTGATCGGCGCGCTTGAGATCGTCGCCGACAAGGCCACGAAAACACCGTTCGCCGAGGAACACCTTATCGGTGAACAAGTGGTGCGTTTGGCGCAACGAAACGGATTAATCCTGCGGCCGATCGGAGAATCAGTGATCTTCGCGCCGCCCTTTATCATCAACGAAGCGGAGATCGACGATATGTTCGCCCGCACCGGCAAGGTGCTGGACGAAATCGAGGCGCTCGCCAGCGCCGGCGGTTGGCGCGCCAGTGCCGCGGCTGCCGAGTAGAAATTCTTAAAACAGGGAGAGATAAAATGCCAATTGGAGCCAATCTGCCGAGCGTTGCCCGGGTTCTGGAAATGGCCGATTCATTCGGCATCGATATGAATGTCGAGGATGCAACGATTTATCGCGACTTCATGCAAGGTTTGGTCAACTCCTCGCGCCGGATCGACGCCATGACCGAGGACAAGCCCGAAGTTAAATATCCGCGCACCACCGGCAAGCGCCCGGCACCCGAGGACAATCCTCATAACGCCTGGTATTGGCGCTCGGAAATCAAGGGCTCGGGCAAGGGCGTCCTGAAGGGGCTCAAGGTCGGCATCAAAGACGCGGTCTGCGTCGCCGGCCTGCCGATGATGAACGGCAGCCGCCTGTTCGAGGGCTATGTGCCGGATGTGGATGCCACCATCGTCACCCGCATTCTCGACGCCGGCGGTACCATTCTCGGCAAGACCAATTGCGAGGACATGTCGTTCTCAGGCGGTAGCCATACCTGCGCGCTCGGGCCGGTGCGCAATCCGCACAAGCCGACCCATTCGGCCGGCGGCTCCTCTGGCGGCAGCGGAGCCGCCATCGCGGCCGGCGATTGCGAGCTTACCACCGGCGGCGATCAGGGCGGCTCGATCCGTATTCCGGCTTCGCACAATGGCATCGTCGGCCACAAACCGACCTACGGCCTGGTGCCCTATACCGGCGCCATGATGATCGAGATGACCATGGACCATGTCGGACCCATGGCCGACAATGTTGAGAATTGCGCTCGTCTGTTGAGCGCCATGGCCGGTCCTGATCCGCTCGATCCGCGCCAGCGCGGCGTGATCCCCAAGAACTATGTGAAGGATTACACCGCCGCCATCGGCAAAGGCTGCAAAGGCATCAAAATCGGCGTCTTGGAAGACGGCTTCGGCTTTCCGGACCCGTGGGGCGATACCGGGTTGCCGGGTAGCGAAAAAGAGGTCGATAAAAAGGTGCGCGCCGCGCTTCAGCGTTTGAAAAAGAAAGGCGCCAGCCTCACCAAGGTATCCAACCCGCGCCACGAAGACGCGTTCCATCTGTGGAGTATCATCATCCTGGAAGGCGCCGCCGCCTTCATGTTGAAAGGCAATGGCGTCGGCACCAACTGGGCCGGATTCTACAACAGCCAGCTGCTCGATAATGTGGCCAAATCGGCAAAATCGCGCATCAACGATATTTCCGTATCGGCCAAGCTGGTGCTGCTCGCCGGCGAGTATTTACAAAGCGACTATCACGGCCGCTACCACGCCAAGGCGCAAAACATTCGCGGCCAAATCACCCGCTCTTATGACGAATTGCTGGACAAGTACGACGTGCTGGTGACGCCCACGGTGCCCATGGTGGCGCCGCCAATTCCCGACAATGACGCATCCCTGGAAGATCGTATGGGCCCGGCGCTCAATATGATTCACAACACCGCCTGCATCAATCTCACCGGCCATCCGGCGATCAGCGTGCCGTGCGGCACGAGCAACGGCCTGCCGGTCGGCTTTCACATCATCGGCAAACATTTCGACGACCTAACAGTCCTACAGGTCGCCGATGCCGTCGAAAAATGCGGCAACTGGAAAAACATGTAACTCCGAAATTTGGAAAGCGGCACCGCCAACCGGAATGCACATAGCATTCCGGCAAGGGCGACCGCCCGCCCGAGTTAATACGAGGTAGCCAAGGGGGCGGACGCACCCGCCCGGCGTTTGAGGGACCAATCAAATAAGAGAGATCCAGCTCAGACCGACGCAATAAGACAATCGTCCGGCAAACACTCGATCGCCGTAAAGTCCCGGTGGGCGATCCATTCGGGGCGCTCGAATTTGCGGATGTGGTTGTCCACGTGGCAGGCGCTGATATAGACGATGGTGCGGCTGAACGGGCTCATATTTCCCGGTGAGCCGTGCACCAGATTGCCGTGGAACATCAGCACCGAACCGGCTTTGCCGAGCGGCGCCACCATGCCCTTTTCCTGGGCGAGACGGCTAACTGTCTCCTGGTCGAGAGTCCACAGCGGATAGGACGTGGTGGCGCGATCATGTCCGGCGTCGAAGACGCCGCCCCGGTGGCTGTCCGGGATCAGCATGAGCGGGCCGTTGCAGGCGGTGACGTCCTCGAGAAAGAGCGCGATATTGAGCGCGCGGGAATCAGGCATGCCGTCGTCGCGCTGCCAGGTGCCATAATCCTGATGCCACTGCCAGACGTCGCCGTCGAAGGCCGCCTTGGCGTTGACTTTGAACTGATGCAGATACACATCGCCACCGAGGATTTGCCGCACCGGCTCGATCAGCCGCGGATGCCGGCTGAGGCGGCGGAACGGTTCGGAATAATATTGCGCGGCAAAGGCTGTGCGCGGCGTTTCGCCGTCTTTCTCGCGCACCACCTCCTCGCGTTTGAGCGCATAGATGCGCGGCACATCCGCCATCAGCACGGCAACTTCTTCAGGAGAGAACAGGTTTTCCTGAAAGAGCCAGCCGTCGCGCTCGAATTGGGCTAGTTGGGATGAGTTGAGTATCATGATGATTTTTGTTTCTGGTCCCTCAGATGCCGGGCGCGCGCATCCGCGCGCTTGGCTACCTCGTATTAACTCGGACGGGCGGTCGCCCTTGCCAGAATGCTGGTCGCATTCTGGTTGGTGGTGCCGATTTCCTAATTGCGGTGACAGGATACATGATTATTCACTAGACCATCGCCAGGGCGTAAATTTCGTGCAGATAGCCTTCCAGATATAGGCCGGTGCAGCCGATTGGGGTCCAGGCGGGGCCCCTGCCCTTGCCCCAAATTTCCTCGCCGACCTGCATCACCGGCTGCCAGGCGCGCGGGTCCTTATGGAACGAGATGATCTCGACCACATCGTCCATGCTGGCGCCGTGCTTGGCCAGAACGCCGCGGATCTGGTTGAAGCAATAGCGCGCCTGGGCCGCCGGGTCGCCGCGCGCGATGATATTGCGCTCGCCGTCGGAGGCGACCTGGCCGGAGATGCCGATCAGCCGGCCCTCCTTCTTTTTTGCCGCCCCGGCGATGCGCTCCCCATACCAGTGCACGCTCGGAATATTGGTGGCGACGCGCGGCCCTTCGCTGAAATCCGCAATGGCGCGATAGACGCCGACCATGCCGAGTTTGTGGAAGCCGGTCATGCCAATGGCGGTGTAAGACGTCACCTGATTGACCGGCAAGTCCGCCACCACTTCGTTGCACCAGCAATCGACCGCATCGTCCATGCCGCGCGCGTCCTGATTAAAGCAGATCATGTCGACGACATCGTCGAGGCTGGCACCGCCTGCTTTCAGAGTGTCGCGCAAGCGGTCATAGCAAACCCGCGCCTGGGCATAATGATCGCCGGGCGAGATGACTTTGCCCTCGGCATCGGCGGATACCATGCCGGAGGTGAACAAATAGTCGCCCTTGCGGCACGCCGCCGACATTGGCAGCTTCTTCATCCAGGCCATGGATTTGGGTGTCACACACTTTTTCTTGCCCTTACCGAGATGGGCAATGGCGCGGATGCTGACGAGAAATCCGGGCGCGTAGGTGCCGAGCATGCCGAGCGCCGTCCAGGCGGGATAGTCCTTTTTGAACACCTGCCCGCCGACATGGAAGACGGCATCCATATCGCGCACGTCCTTATGGAACGACATGATTTCGACGATATCATCCATCGAGCCGCCGGCCGCCGTGACCAGCGCCTTGATCTCGGCGAAGGCATTCCGTGCCTGCGCCTTGACGTCGCCAAGCGTCGTGGCTTTGTGATTGGCATCGGCGCTCACCTGGCCGGAAATAAACAGCAGATCGCCGGCCCGCACCGCCGCCGACATGGGCCGCTTGGTCGCCCAACGGTGGCTCTCCGGTGTGAAGTAGGTTTTGTCGCCGCTTGTCATGACTCACCTCGGCAAAGAGTCTATCGTAATTTTTTGTTGCCATAAAGTACCGTCTCGGTTCAATCCGGGAGAGAGGAAAATCAATGACCCAGCCGAAAACCCTGTTGCAAATGGCCGGCGCGGATACGACGCCGAACGCGCTCTCCGAGTCTGCTCTGGTTTTAATCGATTGTCAGATGGAATATGTCACCGGCGCCGTGCCGCTCGGCGGCGTCGAAGACGCGCTGGCGGAAGCTGGGCGCGTGCTGGCGCGGGCGCGCGAGGCGTCCGCGCCGGTCGTCCATATCGTGCACAAAGGGATCAGCGGGCGGGGCTTTTGATCTCGACGGCGCCGGCGGCCAGATCGCGCCGCAGGTGGCACGGGGTGACGGCGAGGTGGTCATCTCCAAAGAACTGCCCAATGCCTTTGCCGGCACGGCGCTGCCTGACACGTTGCAGGGCCTCGGCGCCAAACAACTCATCTTCGTCGGTTTCATGACCCATATGTGCGTCAGCGCCAGCGTGCCCGCGGCGCTCGATCTCGGCTACCGTTCGACCATCGTCGCGGGCGCCGCCGCCACCCGTGACTTGCCGACGACCTCGGGCGGCGTGATCGATGCGGCGGCACTGCATGAAGCCAGCCTGGCGGCGCTGGCCGATCGCTTCGCCATTGTGGTTGATAAGGCGGATCAACTGCCGGCTTAAGAGGGGCGCTGAACATGTTCACTCACCACACCGCCGAACTCGGCGACGTTCGCCTGCATTATGTGACGGCAGGAAGCGGCGCCCGCGCGCTGGTGCTGTTGCACGGCTGGCCGCAGACCTGGTGGGAATGGCGCCGCGTCATGCCGGCCCTCGCCGAACACTTCACCGTCATTGCGCCGGACATGCGCGGCCTCGGCGATTCATCCTGCCCGCCCGGCGGCTACGACAAGGCGACGGTCGCCGGCGATATCTGGCGGTTGATGACGGACGTGCGCGGCCACAAAACATTTTACCTGGCCGGCCACGATTGGGGCGGGCCTGTCGCCTATGCCTTGGCGCATGCCCATATGGAGGCGGTCGAGAAACTGGCGATCGTCGATGTGGTGGTGCCGTTCGGCAGCACCGACGATCTCACCTGGGGCGGCAAGCGCTGGCATCACGGTTTTCATTGGGTACAGGACCTGCCCGAAGCCCTCGTCGCCGGGCGCGAGCGCATGTATCTTTCGTGGTTCTACAACAATCTCGCCTACAACCCGGCCGCCATCACGCCGGAAGACATCGACGAATACACCCGCGCCTATTCGCAGCCCGGCGTGCTGCGCGCCGGCTTCGAATATTACCGCGCCACCCCCACCGACATCGCGCACAACAACGAAAACAAAAACACCCCGCTCACCATGCCGGTACTGGCGCTCGGCGGCAGCGGCGGCAAGGGGCGCGGCACCCAGGTGCTGGAAAATATGCGCGAGCTGGCGAACGATGTGCAGGGCGGCGCTATCGAGCAATGCGGCCACTGGGTGCCGGAAGAGCAGCCGGAGGTGCTGGTGAAAGAGCTGTTGGAGTTTTTCGGTAAAACGAACTAACGCGGCGAAATTCGAATTGGTGATTTTGGGGGAATGTCGTTGAAGATCGTCAGTGGATCGACGTTTGATGGCAAAAACCTTATCGCACCGGTTCCCGTGGTCCGGCTGATAATTGATTTCGGCGATATAGCCAACCTCTCTCCGGCCGGCCTCGGGCCGAAATTTGCTGACGTTTTTGCCGAGTTTTTGACCGTGCTGGAAGCCCATGCCGGCGCCGTTGGCCGAGAGCCTCTTCATTGGCAATCGATCAGGACAAATCTCTCGGCCTCGACCAGCTTGTCGCCTGTATCGCGCTCGCCTTGCAGCGCGTCGCCGGCGCCGAGGTCTCCTATGCCACTGCCAAATACGATACGGCCGAAGATTCCAACCGGCAGGAACTTACCTATGCCCATTGGGGTGGAGAATTCGATATTGCCGCCGGCCGCATAGCCCTTGTTGCCCTGGAGCAATTGCTGCATGTGTCGCGCGGCAACGGCGACGGAAAAATTCCGATTTTGAGCGCGGCCGAATATGGTCGGAAAATAGCATCCTATTTCCACGCGCAAGGGCTCGATATCAGCTCGGCGGCCTTGGTCCGTGAGGCTATCAAGCGCGATATTCCATGGCGCCGCGTGAGTCCGGAGGCGCGCTTCGTCCAATTCGGACACGGGCGCCTGCAAAAAACCATCCACGAAACCGTAATCCAGTTGACGCCGGGCAATAGCGCCAGGATG
>JAPYQV010000083.1 GCA_029937205.1 Alphaproteobacteria bacterium | reverse complement strand
ACGAAAAGCGGAAACGCACGGTTGCGCGGGACGCTGCAAAGCGTGCTGCCTTAAGGACCATTATTCGCGATCTTTCGCTGCCGGCAGAGGAACGTTTTACGGCACAGCTCAAATTGTCGAGCCTGCCCCGAAACGGCGCCAAGATACGCGTGCGAAACCGCTGCGCATTGACCGGGCGGCCACGCAGTGTTTACCGCAAGTTCCAACTTTCCCGAATCGCGCTGCGTGAGCTTGCCTCGTCCGGATATATTCCGGGCATGGTCAAGTCGAGCTGGTGAGGGCGCTGGTATGACAATGAGCGATCCCATCGCCGATATGATCACGCGTATCAGGAACGGCCAGCGCGCGCGCAAGTCATCGGTGAGCACACCGGCGTCAAATATGCGCCGTGCCGTTCTCGATGTGCTGCAATCGGAAGGCTTCATTCGCGGCTATACCAGCGGCACAAACGCGGATGGAAAAGCGACCTTTGAGGTCGAGTTGAAATATAGCGAAGGCAAACCGGTCATCGTTGAGATTAAGCGGGTCTCGCGTCCCGGACGGCGGGTTTATTCCAGTGTGGAAGACCTGCCGCGCATCTTTAATGGCCTGGGAATTTCGATTGTTTCCACGCCACGCGGTGTGCTGTCGGATATTGAGGCGCGCAAGCAAAATGTCGGCGGAGAAGTTCTCTGCCGCGTGTTCTAGGGGCAGAGGAGAAATTCATGTCTCGCATTGGTAAAAGCCCTGTGGTCCTGCCGGCCGGCGTTGAAGTTCTCATCGCGGAGAACGATATAACGGTCAAGGGCAAGCTGGGTGAGTTGCAAATGAAGCAGACGCCGGAGGTGCGTGTTTCACTGGAGGACAACCAGGTTTTGTTCGCTCCGCAAGATGATTCGGCGCGTGCCCGTGCCTTGTGGGGCCTGTTGCGCTCAAATTTGAACAATATGGTTCAGGGCGTGAGCGAAGGGTTTTCCAAGAAGCTGGAGCTTCAGGGCGTCGGCTACCGCGCCGCAATTAAAGGCAAGCAATTAAAACTCGAGCTCGGCTATAGCCATGCGGTTCTGTACGACATTCCGGAAGGCATCACCATCGCGTGTGAAAAGCCCACAGATATTTCCATCACAGGCCGCGACAAACAGAAGGTTGGCCAGGTGGCATCGGAAATTCGTTCCTTCCGCAAGCCGGAGCCGTACAAAGGCAAGGGTATTCGCTATGTCGGCGAGTATGTGCGCCGCAAAGAAGGCAAGAAGAAGTAGGCCAGAAAATGCAGTTGAAACAAGAACTCTTCAATCGACGGAAAAAACGTTCACGCGTCAGATTGCGGCGCTTGGGCGGTGGTCGCCCCCGGCTGTCGGTTTTTCGCTCGGGCAAACACATCTATGCCCAGGTGATTGATGACGCTGCGGGCAAAGTTGTCGCCGCCGCATCGAGCCTGGAAAAAGATGCGCGCAGTGAATTGAAGACCGGCGCCGACAAAGAAGCCGCTGGCCGGATCGGCAAAAGCATTGCCGAACGCGCTCTTGCGGCAGGTATCAAGGATGTGGTGTTCGATCGTGGCGCCTATCAATATCATGGCCGGGTGAAAGCCCTGGCCGAAGCCGCCCGCGAAGGCGGGCTGAACTTTTAGGAATATAGAGATGGCACGTCCGGACATGGGTGCCCGCATGCGGGGCGAACGGGACGATCCCGAATTTGCGGATAAGCTCGTACATATCAATCGCGTCGCCAAGGTTGTCAAAGGTGGCCGCCGGTTTGGCTTTTCGGCGCTCGTCATTGTCGGTGACCGGCGCGGGCGCGTCGGTTTTGGCACCGGCAAGGCGCGTGAGGTGCCGGAGGCCATTCGCAAGGCAACCGAACAGGCCAAGCGGAAGTTGATTCGCGTGCCGCTGCGTGAAGCGCGCACGCTCCATCATGATATCGAGGGACGCTTCGGCGCTGGCCATGTGGTGCTGCGCGCCGCCCCGGCGGGTACCGGTATTATCGCCGGCGGCCCCATGCGTGCCGTGTTTGAGATGGTCGGCATGAAAGATGTGGTGGCCAAATCAATCGGCACATCGAACCCGCACAATATGGTCAAGGCGACATTTGTCGCGCTTGAAAATTGTGTCTCGCCGCGCAGTATTGCGGCCAAGCGCGGTAAGAAAGTCAGTGAAATTTTCGGGCGTGATGAGCCCGTTGAAAAGGCGAGTTAAGCATATGTCTTCGGCCAGCGGAAAAATTCGCGTGACCCAGATCGGCAGCCCGATCGGGCGCCGAAAAGACCAGCGGGCGACACTTGTCGGCCTTGGTTTGAACAAAATGCATCGCAGCCGCGTGCTTGAAGACACGCCGGCGACGCGTGGTATGGCCGAAAAAATCAGCCATCTCGTGCGCCTCGAAGAAGTTGGCGAAGGAAGCGGATCATGAAATTAAACCAACTGTCCGCCAGTCCGGGCTCGACAAAGACGAAACGACGCGTTGGCCGAGGTATCGGCTCAGGCAAGGGCAAGACAGCCGGGCGCGGCCATAAGGGGCAGAAAGCGCGCTCCGGTGTCAGTATCAAGGGCTTTGAGGGCGGCCAAATGCCGTTCTACCGGCGCCTGCCAAAGCGTGGTTTCACCAATATTTTCAAAAAAGAATATGATGTGGTGAATGTCGGCATGCTGCAGAAGGCGGTCGATGGTGGTGTTCTGGATGCCAAGAAAACCGTCGATCAGGCGGCCCTAAAGGCTTGTGGCCTGGCACGCGGGCGCAGCGACGGCGTGCGCATTCTCGCAAAGGGCGAAATTTCCGTTGCACTTGAGGTTGATGTTGCCGGTGCCTCGAAGACGGCGGTGGCGGCAATCGAAAAGGCGGGTGGAAAAATTACCGTATTGCCTTTGAAATCGGACGGTGAGCCAACCGGCAAGAGAGCCATAAGGTCAGCCGAGGCTGCCAAAAGGAGAGCCGACGGCTGGAGTGAACCTAAGAGTGATTCCAAAGGCGATAAGAAGGCCGATAAGAAAGCCGATAAGAAGGCCGACAAAAAGAGCAAAAAAGAGGCCAGTTCTGTGGAATCCGAGGAGCCTGCGGGCGAATAAATCATGGCTTCAGCAGCCGAACAACTGGCAGCGAATCTGAATTTCGGCTCTTTTGCGAAGGCGAAAGAACTACAAAAGCGCCTGTTATTCACCTTTGGCGCCCTCATTATCTATCGCCTCGGCACCTATATTCCGTTGCCCGGCATCGATACAAATGTCATCGCCGAAGTCTTCGAGCAACAGCGCGACGGTATCCTCGGCATGTTCAATATGTTTGCCGGCGGTGCGCTTGGGCGCATGACGATCTTCGCGCTCAACATCATGCCCTATATTTCCGCCGCGATTATCATGCAGTTGATGACGTCCGTGGTGCCTTCGCTGGCGCAAATGAAGAAAGACGGCGAGGCCGGGCGCAAAAAGATTAACCAATATACCCGCTATGGCACCGTGTTCCTGGCCGCGATACAGGCCTATGGCATTGCCGCCGGCCTGGAGAGTTTTCAGGGCCAGGGCGGTGCGGCTGTGTTGGATCCCGGCATGTTCTTCCGCTTAACCACCGTGGTGATATTGACCGGCGGCACCATATTCCTGATGTGGCTTGGCGAACAAATCACGGCACGTGGTGTCGGTCAGGGTATCTCGCTGATCATTTTTGCCGGTATTGTCGCCGAATTGCCGCGCGCCCTGGTGAATACGCTCGAGCTTGGCCGAACCGGCGTGCTGTCAGGCGGAATTATTGCCCTTCTGGTGATCATGGCGTTGGGGGTTGTCGCCTTTATCGTCTTCATTGAACGCTCGCAGCGCCGCATTGTCGTGCAATATCCCAAGCGCCAGGTCGGGCGGCGAATGTTTGGCGGCGAAAGCTCCCATTTGCCGTTGAAGCTCAATACCGCCGGTGTGATTCCGCCGATCTTCGCCAGTTCCATATTATTGCTGCCGATGACCGCGATCAGCATGAATTCGGGGCAGGGGCCGGGCTGGCTTTCCGACGTGGCAAGCATTCTCGGCCGCGGCCAACCGCTCTATATGTTTATGTATGCCGCCGCGATCATCTTTTTCACATTCTTCTATACGTCCGTCGTCTTTAATCCGGCCGACACCGCCGATAATCTGAAGAAGAATGGCGGTTTTGTTCCGGGTATCCGGCCGGGCAAGAATACGGCAGCCTATCTCGATTATGTGTTAACCCGCTTGACCGTATGCGGCGCGCTCTATCTGACCGCCGTCAGCCTGTTGCCGGAGCTCCTGATTTCGCAATATGCCGTGCCGTTTTATTTCGGCGGCACCAGCCTATTGATCGTTGTCACCGTGACGATGGATACGGTCGGGCAAATCCAATCTCATTTGCTGGCGCATCAATATGAGGGGCTCATCAAGAAGTCCAAATTGCGAGGGACGCGGCGATGAACCTTCTGCTGTTGGGACCGCCTGGGGCCGGCAAGGGCACTCAGGCGCAGCGCCTCATGGCGCGCTTTGATATTCCGCAGCTTTCGACCGGCGACATGCTGCGCGCCGCCGTTGCCGAAGGCAGTGCCCTGGGCCAACTGGCGAAATCTATTATGGAAGCGGGTGACTTGGTCCCTGATGATTTGATGATTGATCTCATTTCAGAGCGCATTAGCCAGGCCGATTGCGCCAACGGCTTTATTCTTGACGGATTTCCGCGCACCACCGCCCAGGCCGAGGCGTTGGACACCATGCTGGGTGACCGGACTATGAGCTTGGACAAAGTCGTTTCCATTTCGGTCGATGAAGACGGGTTGGTTGAGCGCATTATTGGTCGCTATAGCTGTGTCGATTGCGGCGCCGGGTACCATGACACTTTCCAGCAGCCGAAATCCGAAGGAATTTGCGATCAGTGCGGCGGCAAAAAATTTTCGCGGCGCAAGGATGACAACCGCGAAACGGTCCTGTCGCGCCTCAATACGTATCACCAACAAACTGCCCCGATTATTCCCCATTATGAGGCCGATGGCCGTCTTGTGCAGGTTGATGGAATGGCTGAAATCAGCGCCGTTGGCGATGCCATTATGGCGCTTTTGGAAAATAGCAGAGATGATTGACTTAGCAGCAACATTTGCCGATAATCCGGCCCGGTTTGGGCACGCGCCCCGGGTTTTCTCCGTGGCGCGCCTTTTGTTCTGTGAGGAGTACTAGTTTTGGCCCGAATTTCTGGCGTCAACATTCCAACCAATAAGCAGGTCGGCATCTCGCTGACCTACATATTCGGCATCGGCCGTACCAGAGCCCTTAAAATCCTCGAAAAGGCTGAAGTGCCGGCGGATCGGCGGGTGATGGAATTGAGCGACGCGGACGTCGCCAAAGTGCGCGAAATCATTGATCGGGATTATCTTGTCGAAGGTGATTTACGCCGCGAAACGGCAATGAACATCAAGCGCCTGATGGATTTGGGCGCTTATCGTGGATTGCGGCATCGCCGCGGTTTGCCGGTGCGCGGTCAGCGTACCCACACCAATGCGCGGACGCGCAAGGGCCCGGCCCGTGCCATCGCCGGCAAAAAGAAGTAGGACAGAATAATGGCCAAACCTGCAGGCACGCGGAAACGCGAACGCAAGAATATTTCGTCTGGCATCGCACACGTCAATGCCACGTTTAACAACACGATGATCACCATTACGGATGTTCAGGGCAATACGATTTCCTGGTCGTCCGCCGGCGGCATGGGGTTTAAAGGGTCGCGTAAATCGACCCCCTATGCGGCTCAAATGGCCGCCGAAGACGCCGGTAAAAAGGCGGCGGAACATGGCGTTAAATCGCTTGAAGTCGAAGTGAAGGGTCCCGGTTCCGGCCGCGAATCAGCACTTCGCGCTCTTCAAGCTGCCGGCTTCACCATTACGGCAATTCGCGATGTCACGCCAATTCCGCACAATGGCTGCCGGCCGCGCAAACGCCGCCGCGTCTAACCAACGAAACGATGCGCAGTGGCGCATTGATGAAACGCCGTCCTGGACGGTGATTGAGTAACAAACCAATTTTGCGAGCGAACTTTCGCTCCCTTATTCCATGAGGTTGAATTCGTGATCCAGAAAAACTGGCAGGAACTTATCAAGCCGTCGAAACTCGCCATTTCTCCGATCGGGGCTAGCGGCAATATCGCCACCATTGTTGCCGAGCCGCTCGAGCGCGGATTTGGCGTGACCCTCGGCAATGCACTTCGCCGTATTCTGTTGTCGTCTCTGCAAGGGGCGGCGGTGACGGCTATTCAAGTCGATGGCGTGTTGCATGAATTTTCGACCATCCCGGGCGTGCGCGAAGACCTCACCGACATCGTTCTTAATATCAAGTCCCTGGCGCTTCGATTGCACGGCGAAGGTCCCAAACGTTTAACACTCAAGGCCAACAAACCCGGCCCCGTAACTGCCGGCATGATCGAGACCGGCCATGACGTTGAAGTCATGGATCCGGACCTCGTTCTCTGCACCTTGGATGAGGCGGCGGATTTGAGCATGGAATTGACGGTGCAGAGCGGCAAGGGCTATGTGGCTGCGGTGCTGAACCGTCCGGAAGACGCGCCGATCGGCTTTATTCCAGTCGATGCGCTCTATAGTCCGGTCAAGAAAGTCGCCTACAAGGTCGAAAATACCCGCGTTGGTCAGGCTACCGATTACGACAAGCTCTCCATGACGATCGAGACCAACGGCACTGTGACGCCCGAGGATGTGATCGCGCTGGCGGCACGGATTGTTCAGGACCAGCTTCAGCTCTTTATCAACTTCGAGGAGCCGAGTGAATCTCACCGCGAGGAAGAGGCCGTCGAGCCGGAGTTCAATCCGAACCTCTTAAAGAAAGTCGACGAGTTGGAACTTTCCGTCCGCTCGGCCAACTGCCTGAAGAACGATAATATTATCTATATCGGTGATCTCGTTCAGTATTCCGAATCCGAGATGTTGCGGACGCCGAATTTCGGCCGCAAGTCTCTCAACGAGATCAAGGAAGTGCTCGGCCATATGGGGCTGCATCTCGGCATGGAGATCGCCAGCTGGCCGCCGGAAAATATCGAGGACATGGCAAAAAGGCTCGAAGAGCCCTATTAACGACTGCGCTTACGCGCACTTTAATTGCTGCGCCTCTGGCGCAAGGAGAAAAAGACATGCGGCACCGTAATAGCGGACGCAAGCTGAATAGAACGTCAAGCCACCGTAAGGCGATGTTTCGCAATATGGCAACGGCGCTGTTGAAGCATGAGCAAATCAAGACGACCTTGCCGAAAGCCAAGGAACTCCGGCCTGTGGTCGAGCGCATGATCACCCTCGGTAAGCGCGGCAATCTTCATGCCCGTCGCCAGGCGCTGAGCTTTCTCAAGGATGAGAATGTCGTGCGTAAGCTGTTTGATGGCTTGGCCGAACGCTATGACGATCGGGCCGGCGGCTATACCCGTGTTCTCAAGGCCGGTTTTCGCTATGGCGATTCCGCGCCGATGGCCTATATCGAGCTGGTCGACCGGGATGAGGACGCCAAGGGCCAGGATTCAGGCCCGATCCTTATGGATGACGATGCAGCGGAGAACGAGGCTTCAGCCTAATCGCAATTTCACGCGATGGGCTTTGCACGTTGAGGGCAGTTCCACCGGGGCTGCCCTTTTGTGTGATCTGGCTTAGAGTGAAGTGATATGGCGAAACAAGCCGCACCTTCCCTGTTTGAGAACGACGCACCCCGGCCCCTGGCGGAACGCATGCGCCCGGCGAGCCTGGATCAGGTCGTCGGCCAGGACCATCTGCTCGGCCCGGACGGCGTCTTGGGCCGCATGGTCGCCGGTGGGCGTCTCGCCTCGCATATTCTGTGGGGTCCACCGGGCTGCGGCAAAACCACTATCGCGCGCTTGTTGGCGGATCATACCGAGCTTGAATTCGAACCCCTGAGCGCCGTGTTTTCGGGCGTCGCGGATTTGCGCAAGATATTCGAGAGCGCGCGATCCCGCCGTCAAAGCGGCCGCGGTACATTGTTGTTCGTCGACGAGATTCACCGCTTTAACCGGGCGCAGCAGGATGCCTTCCTGCCCGTCGTCGAGGACGGCACGATTATCCTGGTTGGCGCAACGACCGAGAATCCGTCATTCGAGCTGAACGGCGCCTTGCTGTCGCGCTGCCAGGTTTTGGTCCTTCATCGCTTGAACGACGATGCGCTGAACGAATTGATGCAGCGCTCCGAGGATACGGAGGGCAGGAAACTTCCGCTCGACGATGCGGCGCGGGTGGCGCTCCGCGCCATGGCGGATGGCGACGGACGCTTCCTGCTCAATCTGATCGAGGAACTGTTTGCCGTTGGGTCAGCTGAGGAAATGGACAGCAAGACCCTGGCCGAAGCGGTACAGCGCCGCGCACCGCTTTACGACAAGGCGCAGGAGGGTCATTACAATCTGATCAGCGCGCTACACAAATCGCTGCGCGGCTCCGATGCGGATGCCGCGCTCTATTGGCTGGCGCGCATGTTGGCCGGTGGCGAGGATCCGCGCTTTATCGCGCGCCGGCTGGTGCGCTTTGCCTCCGAGGATATCGGCCTGGCCGAGCCCAATGCACTGCCCCAATCGATCGCTGCTTGGGAGGCATATGAGCGGCTTGGCTCACCGGAAGGCGAGTTGGCGCTCGCCCAGGCAGTGCTTTATCTGGCGACGGCGCCCAAATCCAACGCCGCCTATATGGCCATGAAGAACGCCATGCGCGTGGCCAAGGAAAGCGGCTCGGCCATGCCGCCGAAACACATATTGAACGCACCGACACGGATGATGAAGGAACTCGGCTACAGCGATGGTTATGTCTACGATCATGAAACCGAGGCGGCCTTCTCCGGGCAAAATTATTTTCCCGATGATATGGCGCGCCAATCGTTTTACAGACCCGTAGAGCGCGGCTTTGAGCGTGAAATCAAGAAGCGCCTCGACTATTGGGACAAGCTGCGCCAAGCCGGAGACGGCACATGAAGATGCTGCTGGCAATCGCTTTCGGTG
>JAPYQV010000082.1 GCA_029937205.1 Alphaproteobacteria bacterium | reverse complement strand
CTTCGGGCCTGTTAATATGGTGCTCTACATCAACGGTCTGACCAACAGTGAACCCGACCCAAAATAACTTGATGTGTATTGGGCTCAGGAATAGAGCCGTTTTAAATTGGTATAGGTAAGACAAAAAAGAATGGCGACGGGCCAGAATCAATAAGCTATAATCCCGTCGGAATTTGGGAAATTCCCGACCGCGCACGTTGCAGTCGCGAAAAATAGACGTGACAACATTACGGGCTACAAAAACCAAAGGGAGGTTTTGATCCATGAAATCTAATATGACACGGCGTAAATTTCTTGCTGGCACCGGCGGCGTTGCTGCCGGTATTACGGCGCTCAGCGCAACGCCCTCAAAGATATTTGCCGGAGAGAAAACCGTCAAAATCGGTTTTCTTGCCGCGCTCACGGGCGATGCCGCAGGTTGGGGCCTGCCGGGCCTCTACGGCGTCGAAATTTGGGCCGAGCAAATCAATGCCGCCGGCGGCATGGAAGTGGCCGGCGAAAAATACCGCATTGAGATCATCTCTTATGACGACGAGTTCGACGCCATCAAGGCGACGGTCGGCGCAAAGAAATTACTTTTCGAAGACGAAGTCTCGATCGTTTTGATGCTCGGCATCACGCCGGTGCAGGCGGTGAAGGATTTCATGACCCGCAATAAGATGATCGTCACCACCTTGGTGCCAACGGATATCAGCGCCGATGCGCCTTATCTGTTTGCACCCGTTGAGGTCCATCCGTTCTACAATGTGACCGCTGTGGATTGGATTGCGCGCAACATGCCCCATATCAAGACCGCGGCCATTGCGACGCAAAATGATGAGCTCGGATTAAGCTCTTTGGCCACCTACAGAGCGGCCTTCGAGGTCGCCGGCATTGAGATCGTCGAGGAGAATTTGTTTGGCTTCGAAGTGACCGATTTCGCCCCCGTGGTGTCGAAATTGATCTCTTCCAGTCCCGATCTCATCACCTGGGACACGGCGTATCCGGATTACGTCAATCTGCTAACCGAGCAAGCCTATCTTCAAGGCTTTGAGGGTACCATCGTCAACTGTACGCTCGATCAGTACGAGCATATCCTGGGCAAGACCAGCAAGGAATTCATGGAAGGATTCCTCTGGCAGTTCCCCGATCTCG
Organism: Alphaproteobacteria bacterium; assembly: GCA_029937205.1. Lineage (GTDB taxonomy): Bacteria > Pseudomonadota > Alphaproteobacteria > UBA828 > UBA828 > PTKB01. The sequence continues at coordinate 7,822 of JAPYQV010000082.1, read as the reverse complement.
ATGACCCGATCATGCAGGGCGGCGGCACCCATTTCGAAAACGCGGCGGCATTCTATAAAACCTATGCCGAGCGCTATCCCGGTGCCTGGACAGCGGTGTCGTGGGAATATGCTGCAGCTGCAGAAATGTGGAAAAGCGCCGTCCAAACAGCCGGCACGTTCGATCCGCCGACGGTCGCCGATACGCTGCGCAACTTAAGCCCTGTGCCGCACGCGTTCGGCGACGCCGAATGGTGGGGCGAGAGCTTCTTTGGCATCAACAGCGCTGCGCTCGGCAAATGGCCGGTCGTGCAAATGCAGAACGGCAAGGCTGTCATCGTCGAAATGGCCGATGTCAGAGCCTGGATGGACAAGCATGGCGACGTTTTGATAAAGCATTTCAAAGCGCTCGGCGTGCCGATGAGCGGCTGAACAATACAATGATTTTGTGCCCCACCATTCCGGTGGGGCACATATTTTTCAATTTTAGATTCCGAATGAATTCGGGAGCTTTCAAACCCGATCTTGTTCTATGTTGAAGTTCCCCCACCGCAAGCCAGGCTCCCAGCCGAATAGACCGTAGCGCGACATGACAGACCTGGAACTCATACTTCAGACCATCATTAACTCGCTGATATTCAGCAGTTTCAACGCGTTATTTGCGGTCGGGCTGGTGTTGATTTTCGGCATCATGCAGGTCGTTAATTTCGCTCACGGCGCCATCTATATGGTCGGCGCGTTCTCGACTTGGTACCTCTACGAGGAAAACGGAGTGCCGTTCTTTGTCGCCATCATATTGTCGACCCTCCTCTGCGCCGCACTTGGCCTCTTTATGGAGCGCATCCTGTTTAGACCCATGCGCGGCAATTTATTCGGCGGCCTGATTGTTTCTGTCGGCATGTTGTTCATTCTCGAGGTGCTCTCCGTCTACCTCTTCGGCCAGGGACTGATGAAGAATATCACGCCCTATTTCAGAGAATCCTGGCATGTGTTCGGCATTGAAAAGGTCACGGTCGCTCATTCGAGACTGCTCGTTTTCGCCGTGGCGACATTTATGCTCGCCGGCTTTTGGCTATTCATGACACGCACCAGGCTTGGTTGGGCCATGAAGGCGTGCGCACAAAACCCGGAAGCGGCGGCGCTGCAAGGCATCAGCATTGGCAAGATATCCATGTTGGCCATGGTGATCAGCGCTGCCATGGCTGGCGCCGGCGGCGCGGTGATGGCGCCATTGGTTCGGATTACGCCGCACATGGGCAGCCCGGTTCTCATCACCGCGTTCATTATTATGATCGTCGGCGGTATGGGCAGCATTGAAGGTGCCCTTATCGCCGCGTTCGCCTACAGCTTTTTCCACACCTTTGTCACCACTTATATCGGCGGCGAGATCGCGACAATCCTCGGCCTCGTGTTGATGCTAATGTTCCTGATCGTCAAGCCGACCGGACTGATGGGGGAGCGCGAAAGTGTTTAGCTCGGTGCAGCGCAATTCCGCCGGCATCGCCGTCCTACTCGCCGTCTGTTGCATCTTGCCGTTTATCGTTCGGCCCTATCAGCTCGATTTTCTGATCTTCATGTTCATCAACATCATCCTGGTGGTGAGCTACCGGCTGATCGCCATCACCGGCGAATTTTCTCTCAGCCACGCCGTGATCATGGGCGTCGGCGGTTATGCCAGCGCGTTGCTCACCTTGCACCTACCCATCTCCGCCTGGATATCGATGCCATTGGGCGGCGTGGCAGCAGCGCTGATTGCCTACGTTCTGAGCTTCCCGCTATTCCGCATGAAGGGATTTTATTTTCTCATTGGCTCCTTCGCCGCGGCGGAAGCCATCCGTCTCTGCTGGGTGCAATTCATCAGTCCCTTCGGCGGTTATCGCGGCCTCAGACGAATTCCAGTTTTAGAACTCGATCTCGGCGATTTTCTCTATATCGACCTCGGCGCGCCGGTTCCGTATTATTTCTTTGCCCTGATCGTCGGGCTGATTTTTCTTGTCATCATGTACCGCATTGAACATTCGCGTTTTGGTTTCGTCTTTCATGCGGTGCATCATAAGGACATGCTGGCGCAGTCTGTCGGCGTCAATGCGCGGCGCTACCGCACAATCGCCTTCGTCACCGGTGGTTTTTTTGCTGGCATCGCCGGCGCCATGGTGACGCATTATATTACCGCGATTAACCCGGGTCTCTTCGGCCTGAAACAGATGCTGTTCATCCTGGTTTGGGTATTGGTTGGCGGGCTCGGCAGCTTCGCCGGACCGATCCTCGGCGTGGTGGTTCTGTCGGTTATCGATGAATCATTCCGCGGCCTCGACGAATTACGCCCAGCCTTCTACGGTCTTATTCTAATCGTCACCATGCTGTTCCTGCCGGAGGGACTTGTCAGCCTGCCAACAAAGGTGACGCAATGGGTGAACTGGCTGCGCAAGCGTGATGCGGGCGACATCCCCAAGCGGGAATAGCTGTTTTAAGTCTGAGCGCGTCGGCATGGTGGCGCAAGATAGACCGCCGCCGTCAATTTCCGGATATCCGTCATCTTGTGCCACGGTTGAGCGCGAAAACCCTGGGCATTCGCGTAGTGCGGTTCGGCATCAATCTCCCGCGCGCGAATGCGCGGTTCCTTGGCCTCTTCGATTCTCCCGTCCGCTTCCAGTAGATCCGCCAGATTATCGCAGATTACCGCTACCCCGGCCTCGCGGTGGCTAAGGGATTTTGCCCGCATCTCGCGCGCCTGCATGTAAAGCGGTTCGGCTTCTTCGGCACGCCCGCCCGCGTGCAACATTTCAGCGAGGTTTCCCAGCACGGCCGCCAACCCGCCTTCGGCGAGCGTGCGGTTGACGCTGCGCTTAAGATTGCGCAGCTCCTCCGACCGTTTCATCTCCAAGCGGATATGCATCGACGCGCTACGCGCAATAAATTCGATCGCCATATCCTCAATCCATTCCGGCGCCCGTTCCCAGGCACTGATTGCTGCATGGAAAATCGTCTCGGCGCTGGCCATATCGCCTTCCTCACGGGCGGTTACCGCCCGGCAATGGAGACTCGCGGCACGGCGCGGATCGGTCTCACCAAAGCCTTCACTTAAGGCGGCGGCGGTGCGCCAGAGCGAGCTATCCGGACTGCCGCTTGCCAGACACGTGCCGGCTTCCTCGGCAAATTCTTCCCAAAGATAGTCAATCAGCAAACAGGGTGGCATGGCCGCTTCGGTCATTTGCGGGTCGGCCTGCGGATATTTAAGCGCCAAGGTAGGCGTGGCGCACATGCTCGTTTTCGTGCAAATCCTCCGCCTTGCCCTCGAGCGCGATGCGGCCGGTCTCCAGCACATAGCCGTAGTTGGCGAGGCTAAGGGCGAGCTCGGCATTTTGCTCGACCAGAACCACAGGCACGCCCTTGGCATTGATCTCCCGGATGATCTTCGCCACCTCCTGCACCATTACCGGCGAGAGGCCGAGCGAGGGCTCGTCCATCAGGATCAAGCGCGGGTTCGACATCAGGGCGCGGCCCATGGCGAGCATTTGCTGCTCGCCGCCGCTCAACGTCTTGGCGCGCTGATTGCGCCGTTCCTTCAAAATCGGAAAATGCTCCTGCACTTCTTCGAGATTTTTCGCGATGCCATCTTTATCTTTGCGCAGATAAGCACCGGTAATGAGATTTTCGTTGACGCTGAGGTCGGGAAAGACTTGGCGCCCTTCCGGCACATGGGCAATGCCCAAGCGCACGATTTTCTCCGGTGCCAATTTGTCGATGCGCTGGCCGTCGAACCAGACACTGCCAGTGGTCGCGCGCTTTAAGCCGGAAATGGTGCGCAGCGTGGTGCTCTTGCCGGCGCCATTGGCGCCAATCAGAGTGACGATCTGGCCTTCGTCGATCTGGATCGATATATCCGTAATGGCATGGACTTTGCTGTAGTGGACATTGAGGCCTTTTAATTCAAGCAGCATTTAAATCGGTCCCCAAATAGGCTTCAATGACGTCTTTATTGCTCTTAACTTCGGCCGGCGTGCCTTCGGTCAAGAGGCGGCCGAAATTCACCACCGTAATGCGCTCGCAGAGGCCCATCACCGCCTGCATGTCATGCTCGACCAGGAGAATGGTGACGCCGCTATCGCGCACTTTGCGGATGAGATCCATCATATGGCTCGTCTCTTCCGGGTTCATGCCGGCAAAAGGCTCGTCCAGCATCAACAGGCGGGGCTCCGACGTGAGCGCCACCGCAATGCCGAGCGCGCGCTGCAGGCCGTGCGGTAGATTTATGGAAAGCTCATCCTTGCGATCGGCCAGACCGAGAAACTCCAGAACTTCCATGGTCTTTTCATCATTCTCGCGCTCGCTCTTGCGCTGAGTCCCGAACAGGGCGGATATCATGCTCGCTTCCGTATGGAGATAACGCCCCATCAGAGCATTTTCGAATGTGGTAAATTCCTGAAAGAGTGTGGTTTCCTGAAACGTCCGAACCAGCCCCTTGGCCACCACTTTATGCGGTTGTAGGCCGCCGATGCTCTCGCCCTCATAGAGGATCTTGCCGGCGCTCGGCTTATAGAATCCGCTGATGACGTTGAAGATGGTTGTCTTTCCCGCGCCGTTCGGGCCGATCAGGCCGTGAATCGCGCCCTTTTTCAGCTCGAAAGTGAGGTCATTGACTGCCGCCAGGCCGCCAAAATTCTTGTGCAGCCCCTCAACCTTGAAATACGCCTGATCGTTCATCCGCTATCCGATGCGAGTGGTTTTTCTTTGATTGCTTAGCCTAGCAAAAAAGCTCAAATAACCAAGCTTGCTCAGCCGTGGGTCCGGATTTTTTCCGGATCATAAAAGGGAATGGGTGTCGCGGTTGCACTACACGAAACGGTTTCGCCGCTAACTTCATAGACCGTCCCATCCGCTGCCGAACCGGGCTCGACATGCGCCAACGCCAGCGATTTGTTCATGCGGTGCGACCAGGCCGGGCTGTTGACAATGCCCACCTTGCGGCCATCCACCAGCAACGCCGCGCCGGCATCGACGGCATCGCCATGATCGGCGACGATACCGACCAAATTGACCTTGTCCTGGCCTTCGCGCGCGAAGACCGCCTCCTTGCCACGGAAATCGCCTTTCTTGCGCGATACCGCCCAGCCGAAGGTGACTTCCCAAGGTGTGTTTACCGCCGTCATATCGTAGGGAAAAAACAGCAGTGCCGCTTCTACGCGGGCTTTGTCGAGGCCGGCAAAGGAGCACGGCTTAATGCCGCGCACGGCACCTTTTTCCACAATAGCTTCCCAGAGCGGCACAACATGCTCGGCCGTTGCGAGCAATTCGAAGCCGCGCTCGCCGGAGAATCCGGTGCGCGAAATTATCACCGGCAGGTCAAACAACGTCGTACTCTGCTGGTGAAAATATTTCAGCGCCGGCAGGTCGATCGGCGTGTGATGATCGAGGAAGTCTGTGGCGACGGGTCCCTGCAACGAAATATTGTGCAGATCGTCATCGAATTCGATCGCGACATCTTTGCCGGCGGCCGACTGTTCGAGCCGTTCGCGGCAATCGCCCGAGCCATGCACGACGAGATAGTGATTGTCCGAGACGTAGAAAATAATCGCGTCATCGCAAATCCCGCCATCCTCATTCAACACCGCGCCGTAAGTCGAGCGCCCGATCGGAATCACCGCCATATTGCGGGTGATGAGATGGTCCACGACGGCGAGGGAATCGCTGCCGCGCACATGTATTTTTTTCAGACCCGATACATCGAACAGGCCGGCGGCGGTGCGCACCGTGTCATGCTCATCACACGGATCGGAATTGTAGGTTAGGGGCGCGCCCATACCGTTCCAATCCTCGAGTTCCGAACCGAGCGCTCGGTGATGCGCCGCCAATGCCGAATTTCTCTCGCTCATATTCTTAACTCCCGTTCAGTTTGGGAAAGGTTTCGCTGCCCCATATTTGACGCTCGCGTATCCACGGCTGGGCATATTGCGGATTGTCCGATTCGAACTCCCGCGCCAGCCTGTGGCCGTCGAAGATGGCATCGGCGATCATGCGCGGCGCATAGCAATCGCCGGTATGGAAGATATTGTCGATTTCCTCTTCGGCCCATTCACTGCGGCGTGATTTGAGTTCATTAAAAAGCGCCTGGTTGGACAGCCTGCCGGTGACCAGCACCACGGTGTCGCACGTCAGTTCCTCGATATGAGTGTTTGCCTTGCGCGGCAACTCGCCGGTGCGCGGCTTGGAAGTGCGCTGATAGCCATCGGCATAAAGGTTATAGATCATCACCTTGGTCTCGTTGCCGGGCTCAATGGAATGCACCCAATGGGAGGTAATATCTCGGATATTCTTCTCGTGAATCATGCGGTGCAGATTGGGCGCTTCGAGGGTGAAGTCCGTATAGGGCGCGACGGCATGGAGCTGGGTCACCAGGCTCACTTGCTTGCCTTGGTCGGCAAGAAACTCAGCCGTGCTGACGCCGGTGAAATAACCGTCCGCATCGAGTATCACCACCCGGTCGCCGACATCCTTGCCATTCATCACCTGATCCGGCGTGCAGATTTGCGGCATGGTGGCATCGGCGCCGTCGATCGGCGCATGGCTAATGCCGTTCAAGCCATCCGGCGCCCAGCGCGATCCGGTGGCGATCACCACCCGGTCGGCACCGTAGGAGAGCACATCATCGGCCGACATGGCGCCGACCCCGGTATGGACTTCGACAGTCTTCAGTTTTTCGAGTTGGCTTTGCCGGTAGGACGTAATTCGGCCCCACTCGGCCAGTCCTGGAAAGCGCTGGATATAACGAATTGAACCGCCAAGTTCGTCCTCGGCCTCACGCAAATGCACGTCATAGCCACGTTCGCCAAGCACCCGGGCGCATTCCAAACCGGCCGGGCCGGCACCAACCACCAGCACAGAGCATGGGCTATCCGTCTTGTCGAATTTCTCGGGATGCCAACCGCGGCGATACTCCTCCATCGCCGTCGCATTCTGGGTACAGACCATCGGCGGTCCGCCAATCTCCCAGCGCGAGATGCACATGTTGCAGCCGATACATTCGCGGATGTCCTCAAGACGTCCTTCGTCGATCTTGTTGGGCAGGAACGGATCGGAGATCGACGACCGTGCGGCGCCGATGATATCGGCCTGGCCTGATTGTATAATGGCCACCATATCGTCCGGGCTGGTCACCCGCCCGACACCGAGCACAGGCACATTGGCGACGGACTTTACGTCCTTGACCCAGGGCGCTTGATGATTGGCTTTGTAGAAGCGCGACGGCCCGGCATCCTCGCCCCACTCGGCGATGTCACCGACATTAATATCCCAGAGGTCGACCAAGCCTTCCTTGGTGACCAACTCGACGAACTTCAGGCCGTCTTCGCCGACCTCAACGCCATCGGAGCCATAAAGCGTATCGATGGCGAAGCGTGTGGCGATGGCGCAATTATCGCCGACCGCCTGTTTGACCGCTGCCAGGGTTTCCAACCAAAAGCGCGCTCTATTCTCCAGGCTGCCGCCATATTTGTCCGTGCGCTTGTTGTAATAGGGAGAAAGAAATTGCAGCGGCAAATAGGAATGGGCGCCATAGACATAGATGATGTCGAAGCCCGCTCGCTCGGCCCGCTTGGCGGCATCCACATACATCTGTACCAGGTCTTTTATATCGTCTTCATCCGCCTCGTGCGCATAAGTCAGATTTTCGAATTCGGATGCGATCTGGCTCGGCCCGCGCCCAGCGGCGCGGCTTTCCATATTGGGCGCGTGCGGTCCGCCATACCACATCTCGATCCCGGCCAGCGCGCCGAACTGGTGCAATGTGTCGCACATATGGCCGAGATTGATGACGTCGCCTTCGTCCCAGATGCGCGCCGACACGC
>JAPYQV010000605.1 GCA_029937205.1 Alphaproteobacteria bacterium | reverse complement strand
TTCCTAACCCGTTGGAGAATGGCGCGGGCGGCATTGCTGTGGGCATGGCAACCACTTTACCGCCGCATCACTTGCGGGAGGTAATTGACGCCTGTTGTGCCTATGTGGACAACCCGGCGGTTACCGTCGAAGACCTGCTTGAATACGTACAGGGACCGGATTTTCCAACCGGCGGATTGATCCTTGGCACCGCTGGCGCCCGATCCGGATTATTGACGGGTAGGGGGTCGGTGATCATCCGTGCTCGCACATCCATTGAAGAAGTGCGCAAAGACCGGGAAGCGATCATTGTCTCGGAAATCCCTTATCAAGTGAACAAATCGGCGATGATCGAAAAAATTGCCGACGGCGTGCGCGATAAGAAGATCGAGGGCGTCTCGGATATTCGCGACGAATCTGACCGCGACGGCGTACGCGTGGTGATCGAATTAAAACGTGATGCGATTGGCGATATTGTCCTCAATCAGCTCTATCGCCACTCGCAGTTACAAACCAGCTTTGGCATTAACATGCTGGGTCTGAATGGCGGGCGGCCAGAGTTGCATAATCTGCGCGATCTGGTGGCCGCGTTTGTCGACTTTCGTGAAGAAGTAATCACCCGGCGGATCAAGTATGAGCTCGATAAAGCCCGGGCTCGCGCCCGCGTGTTGGTTGGTTTGGTGATTGCAGTCTCCAATATCGACGAAGTGGTGGCGCTTATCCGCAAATCGAAAAACGCCAATGCGGCACGCGAAGATTTGATGGCGCTAGCGTGGCCAGCGGCTGATATCGCACCCCTTGTGTCCCTAATTAACGAGCCCGGTCAGGAAGTCGTGGATGGGGTGTATCGGCTGTCGGAAGTTCAAGCTAAGGCCATACTTGATCTGCGTCTTAATCGCTTGACGGCATTGGGACGGGACGAATTGAGCGACGAGTTACGTGAACTTGGCACTAAGATTACGGAATACCTGAATATTCTGCGCCATCGCGATATTTTGATGAAAATTCTCCGTGATGAACTGATAGAGATTGCCGAAAGATTTGGGACCGACCGGCGGACAGAAATCATCGTCAGTGAATTTACCCGCGAAGATGAAGATCTTATCCAACGGGAAGACATGATCGTGTCGGTGAGCCAAACCGGGTACATCAAGCGAGTCCCGGTTTCTACCTACCGCGCCCAGCGCCGGGGGGGCCGCGGGCGCACCGGCATGAGCACCCGCGAAGAAGATGTCGTTAGTCAATTATTCGTCGCCAACACCCATACACCGGTCTTGTTTTTTACTTCCGACGGCAAGGCCTACAAAATGAAGGTCTGGAAACTGCCTCTGGGTTCGCCGCAGTCCCGGGGGAAGGCGATGGTCAATCTACTACCGATCGCCACCGGCGAGACGGTAAACACGGTCCTACCGCTGCCCGAGGACGAAGGCTCATGGGGTGAACTTCATGTCATGTTCGCGACCAGTAAGGGGACTGTGCGGCGCAACGATCTCTCCGATTTTTCAAACGTAAAAGCCAACGGAAAGCTGGCCATGCGTCTCGAAGAAGGAGATCGGCTGATTGGCGTGGCAATTTGTCAGCCGGAACAGGAAGTGTTTCTTGCTGCTGCCGGAGGTAAATGCATTCGCTTTCCTGCCAATGCTGTCCGGGTATTCAAGAGCCGTACATCGGAAGGTGTGCGGGGCATAAAATTGGCTAAAGGCGATACGGTCATATCCATGTCCATCTTTAACGGCAGCGTCGCCGATACTGCCGAACGTGATGCTTATGTGCGCTTCGCCAGTGCCCGAC
>JAPYQV010000081.1 GCA_029937205.1 Alphaproteobacteria bacterium | reverse complement strand
TCTCAAACGCACCGACATTCAGGACAGTGCCGATGATCTGCTCAGCCGGAATATCCCGATATCTCACCACCCCCTCGGTGAGACGCACACTTCCGACTCGACCGGGCAACCCGTAAAGGTCATCAGCACAGCCGCCTCGCGGCTGTTTTGGTCTGCCGTCACCATGCGCGACCATTATTGGCATCGCCGCGAGTTCAGCGGAAAATTGTGCTCGATCCGTGCCATTCCCGCCGACAGCGACTCGGTCGCCAAGGGCGATGATCATCCGAACTGGGGATGGCCGGCCGCCAAACTGCATAACACCGGCCCGTCATCGATCCTCACTCTTGGCACCGACGTCAGCGCCCAGGCGGAATGGCTGGCGCAGCATGATCCAGAGTATTTGCTGACATATCCGGCCAATTTGGCGGCGCTCGAGGAACATTTTCGCGCCAGTGGGCGGGCCTTGGCGAAGCTGAAGGAAATTCGCACCGTCGGCGAAATGGTATCGCCGGCGTTACGGCGAAAGTGCCGCAAGACATGGGGCGTGCCATTAACGGATGTCTATAGTTCACAGGAAGTCGGCTATATGGCGCTGCAATGCCCGCAAAGCGGGCTGCTTCATGTGCAAAGCGAAACCATGATGGTGGAAGTACTGGATGAGGCGGGCAAGCCGACGCCGCCCGAAGAGGTCGGGCGCGTTGTGGTGACCGGCCTGCACAATTTTGCCATGCCGTTGATCCGCTATGAAATCCCCGACTATGCCGAGCCTGGCGAGCTCTGTCCCTGCGGCCGGGGCCTGCCGACGCTCCGGCGTGTGGTTGGCAGGCTGCGCAATATGCTGGTGCTTCCCAATGGCGATAAACGTTGGCCGCTCACCGGATTCCGCGATTTTCGCGATATCGCACCGATCCGGCAATATCAGTTGGTGCAGAAAAGCCTGGAGCGGATCGAGGTACGTTATGTCGTTGACCGCCCCCTGACAGCGCAGGAAGAAGACAAACTTAGCGCTGTCATCCAAGACTCCCTTGGCCACCCGTTCGAGGTCTATTTTCGGTATTTCGATAAAATGCCAATGACAGCGGGCGGCAAGTTCGAGGAATTCATTTCTGAAATTTCCGCCGCACCGTTGCCGGCCCAAGGAGCACAACATGGCGAAACTTGAACGCATATTGAGCGACCACGTCAAAGAGCCGGAGCCCGGCCTCTGGTCCAACTGCAAACGTTGCGGCGAGCAGGTGTTTATCTCCGGCCTGGTGCCGCTTGGCGAAGACGGTGCCGTGCTCGGCATTAACGACCCGGGCGAGCAGGCACGCGTGGTCTTCCGCATGATCCTACATTATGTTGAAGCGGCGGGCGGCAAAATGAGCGACGTGGTGCGGCTGCGTATCTATGTTACCGATATGCGCCACCGGCCGGCGGTGCTCGCGGCGCGGCGCGAATTTTTCAGCGGCGATTTTCCCTGTTCGACCCTGGTCGGCGTTTCAACCTTGGTCGACCCGGCCTTTCTGGTGGAAATCGATGCCGACGCCATCATCGGCGCGGGCGCCGGTTGAGACCCTATTCAGCGGTTGTCGGCGCTCTGTTCTTGGGCAACGCCCAGACGGTGAAGACACCAATTGTTGCCAGAATGCCGGCAATCAGGATGGCGACGTTATACCCGCCTTTCCAGTCATAAAGCACGCCGGCGGCAAACGGGCCAAGCAATCCGGCGAGGCCAAAGGATGAGGACAGGCGGCCATAAATACGGGGGAGTGCGGCAACACCATAATAGCCGGTGACCGTCACCGGATAGGCCGAGGAACTGGCGCCAAAGGCACCTCCCACCAAGGCCAGCGCAACCAGGCTCATGCCGGCGGATGGCACGAAATAGAGCACCAACAAGGGTACCGCCATTACCGCGGCAATGCCGATCAGCACGCGCCGGCCGGTGATCAAGTCGCAGAGGATTCCGGCGCTGAGGGCGAATCCGATATAAACTAGGTTGGACAGCATCGGCCCCCAATAAGCCTGGTCGGCGGGTATGCCGTAATAGGTTGCGATCCCGGCGGCATGGCCGATCGACATCAACGCGGCAAAGGCGATGAAAATAAATCCGAACCAGAGCAGGATGAAAACTCGCGGTCGGTCGGTCATAATATCGCTGAATACGCCGCCGCCTTCTTGCGCACCGGAATGGGCCGGCGGGCGCGCGGCGCGCATGAGGATTGCGCTCACGGTGCCGATGACAATCAGATAGGCGGCGAACAACAGAAACACCGCGTGGGGTCCTTGCCAATTGATAATGGCGACAAAAATCGGCGGCCACACCAGCCCGCCGCCGGCGAAGGCCGACATACTCATACTAATGGCGATGCTGCGGCGGATCGGCAGATTCAGGCTGGCCGCCGTCATGGCGAGGAAATAGGACACACCAAGGGCAAAACCAAGGAGAACGCCATAGCCGACAACGAGACTCCACAACGCCACGAAATATCCCGATATCGCCATGCCCAGCGCCCCAATTGTAAAGACGACAAACAACAAGTAGGGCAGGGACGCAATCCGTAGCAGGCTGTGGGTGATGAACATACCAACCGTCATGGAAACGAAGGCGATGGAATAGGCCAGACTGATATCGGAGCGCGTGGCGCCGATGCTTTCCTCCAAGGGTGCCACCAAAACACTCCAACCGTAAAAGGAGCCCATGGAAAAATTCACCAAGATGGCGATGATCAGAGGGAGCAGGGACATTCTTGTTTTTCGTTATTGTTGCGCGGAATAAATGTGGCGCGGCGCTGTTATGCTCCGGCATTGAATGTTAAGCCTTTGATGCAAACAGAGGAACAGATAGTTTGCCCACTGGCTCTCTAAGTAAGTGGTGAGAATGATATTTGAAAAGCTACCGGACTCGGTCGATGCGACGCACGCCCTGTTGAAACGGGGAAAATTTATGTCGGATCAAAATCTGGCAACCATGCTGTTTCTCAGCTTGAAGCTCGGCCGGCCGTTGTTACTGGAAGGCCGCAGTGGCGTTGGCAAAAGCGAGCTCGGCATGGTCCTGGCGCGCGAATTGAACCGCCCGCTCCTGCGCCTCCAATGTTACGAAGGTTTGGATGCATCGGCCGCCGTCTATGAGTGGAATTACGCCGCGCAAATGATCGAAATCCGCTTGGCCGAGCAGGAAAAGACGGGGGACAAAGACGCCCTGGCCGACGATCTTTTTTCCGAGCGCTTTCTCATCAAGCGTCCGATTCTTCAGGCGTTGGAAGAGCATGGTGGCTCCGCGCCGGTGCTGTTGATTGATGAAATCGACCGGGCGGATGAGGGCTTCGAGGCCTATTTGCTGGAGGTCCTCTCGGAATTTCAGGTGAGCGTGCCGGAGCTCGGCACAATCCGCGCCGCCGAGCGGCCGATCGTCGTGCTCACCTCCAACCGCACCCGGGAAATTCACGATGCCCTTAAGCGGCGCTGTATTTATCATTGGCTCGATTTTCCAGACGCCGTACAGGAAGTGGAAATTCTCACATTGCGTGCTCCCGGTGTCGCGCGCCAATTGACCGAGGGTCTGGACGAGCTGGTGCAGGAATTACGGCAATCGGAATTCCGTGGTGGCGCGGGCGTCAAGGCGGCGGTGGATTGGGCTGCCACGCTAATCGAATTGGACCGCGAAGAGATGGACCCAAAGCATACCAGCGCCGGCATCGCGCAAATTCTCAAACGGCACCAGGAAGGCGACGCGACAGCCGTTTCGAATGCGCTTCGCGCGGGGGCGGAGAGTCACCGCGAGGGCGCCGAATGAGCCGGCTCGCGCCTGTCGATATCTCGGGCGGCGGCAAGCTGGCCCTCAACGTCATGCATTTCGCCCGGGCCCTGCGTGCCGCCGGAATGCCGATCGGCCCTGGCAAAATCCTGGAAGCGGTACAGGCCGCGGCCTTGGTTGGGCTCGGCCCGCGTGAGGATTTTTACTGGGCGTTGCATGCCGTGTTCGTCGACCGCGCTGCCCAGCGCGATGTGTTTGACCAGGCGTTTCGCCTGTTTTGGCGCAATCCGGCGGAATTGCGACGCATGATGGCGCTCGCCGTGCCAGCTGCGGCACCGCGTGAGGATCAGGAAAAAATCAGCCGCCGGGTGGCAGACGCGCTCACACCCGACAATGCGGTGGAGCCGCAAGGCCAAACGGAAGTCGAAGTTGAGCTCGACGCCAGCGAGACATATTCCGCGATGGAAATCCTGCAGGAGATGGATTTCGAGAGCATGTCGGCGGAAGAGGTGGAGGAGGCCAAGCGGGTGATCGCTGACATGCGCCTGCCGATTATGGAAGTGCCGACGCGGCGCTTTGTGACCGATCAGCGTGGTGCGCGGATTGATATGCGGGCGACACTGCGCGCCGGGTTACGCACGTCCGGCGGTATGTTGCCGCTCAAATACCGCTGCCCGGCGATGCGTCACCCGCCGCTGGTGGTATTGTGCGATATATCCGGCTCCATGAGCCGCTATTCGCGTATGTTTCTGCACTTCGTGCACGCCATCACCAATGACCGCGACCGCGTGCACAGCTTCATTTTTGGTACCCGTCTCACCAATATTACGCGCCAACTGCAAAATCGCGACGTCGATGTGGCGCTGGGCCGGGTCGCTGAGGCGGCGCTCGACTGGTCGGGCGGAACGCGTATTGGCGAGAGCCTCTATGATTTCAATCGCCTGTGGTCGCGCCGGGTTTTAGGCCAGGGGGCAGTGGTGTTGTTAATCACCGATGGCCTGGACAGGGGCGATATCGGCGGCTTGGAGACCGAGATCATTCGGCTGCACAAATCCTGCCGGCGTCTGATCTGGCTAAATCCGTTGCTGCGCTTTGAAGGGTTTCGCCCCGAGGCGCGTGGCGTGAAGGCAATCATGCCCCATGTGGATGATGTTCGCGCCGTGCACAGCCTGAGCCGGTTGCGCGATATCGGCGCGGCGTTGAGCCAGCCACATGATACGGATTGGCGGGCACTTAACGTCGCCTGAGCGGCGTTATTGACTGCCCGGCCTGCCCGGCTAAGCTCGCGCAAAGTTTATTCGCCAAGAGGAGAAAGCATGAGGCTCGAAGGAAAAATTGCCATTGTGACCGGCAGTTCACGCGGCATCGGCGCCTGCATCGCCCGGCGCTACGGCGAGGAAGGCGCGCGTGTTGCCGTGGTCGCCCATACCAATCTGGACAAAGCCCAGGCCGTGGCCGAGGAGATCATCGCCGCCGGTGGGGAGGCGAAAGCGTTTCACGCGGATGTGTCAAAAGTGCCGGAGTGCAATCGTTTGGCGGATGAAGTGGCGGCGGCGCTCGGCCCGGTCGATATCCTGGTCAACAATGCCGGCATATTCACCGCCATGGCGATTGAAGACACCACCGAAGAAATTTGGGACACCCAGGTCAACCTCAACATGAAGGGCAGTTTTTTTATGGCCAAAGCTGTGGTGCCCGGGATGAAAGCCAAGGGCCGCGGTAAGATCATCAATATCACCTCAATCGCCGGCGTCGGCGGTTTTCCCAATTCCGGTGCCTATTGCTCCTCCAAAGGCGGACAGGTCAACATGGTTAAGGCCCTGTGTCTGGAACTTGCGGAATTTGGCATCAACGTAAATTCCCTGGCGCCCGGAAACATCAAAACGGATATGAACGCGCCTTATCGCGCCGAGCCCGATTATGATGAGCACCAAAAATCACTGACGCCGGCACGTGTCGGCCATCTCAATCCAAACGACTTGACCGGCGCGGCGGTATTTCTTGCATCGGCGGATTCGGATATGGTGCATGGCGCGAATCTGCTCGTCGATGGCGGTTGGGCCGCTTGGTAGGAGGCGGGACCATGGCAGAGGATATTCTTTATGAGCGCCAGGGGCGGGTGCGTTTGATCACCATCAACCGTGCCGATCAGATGAACTCCCTCGATTTTGCCGCCAATGACCGTTTGACGGAAATTTGGCGCGAATTCGCGGCGGATGATGAGGCGCGCGCCGCGGTCATTACCGGCGCCGGAAACAAGGCCTTTTGCGCCGGTGCGGATCTGAAAACCTACACCATCGATTACGCCACCCGCCCGGCGGCCGAATTTCGCGAGAAATATACCGATGGCACCGGCTTTGGCGGCATCACCCGCGGCCTCGATATCGACAAGCCGATCGTTGCCGCCATCAACGGTTTCGCCATCTCGGGCGGGCTGGAATTGGCTGAGGCATGCGACATCCGCTTCTGTTCCCCCAACGCGGAATTTGCCCATCAGGATATCAATTGGGGTTTTCATCCTTGCGATGGCGGCTGCGTGCGATTGCCGCAGATCGTCGGACTCGGCAATGCCATGGAGATGATTCTCTCGGGCGAGCGGATTGATGCTGAGCATGCCCATAGGATCGGCCTGGTGAACCGGGTGATTCCGATAACGGAACTGGTTTCCAAGAGCCTTGAATTCGCAGATATGCTGGCCAGCCGCGCGCCGTTGGCGCAGCGCTACGCCAAGCAGGTTATATTGCGTGCCCTCGACATGCCCGTGGCCGATGCGCTGAAGCTCGAATCCCGCTC
Source organism: Alphaproteobacteria bacterium (assembly GCA_029937205.1). GTDB lineage: Bacteria > Pseudomonadota > Alphaproteobacteria > UBA828 > UBA828 > PTKB01. The sequence continues at coordinate 2,525 of JAPYQV010000081.1, read as the reverse complement.
CTTCTATGATCTTGGTCAGACCGAGGATATCAAAGAGGGCACCACCGCCTTCCGCGAAAAACGCCCGACCGACTTCAAAGGCAGGTGATAATGAGCAAAGACGGAATGGATAAACTCAGCCAGTTGGGACAGCCGACCGAACTACCAAAATCGCCTGAAGTGGCGGTGATCGAAAGTGTGCCGAACGGTCATCCGGAGACAGACTATGTCGTCCGTTTTACCAGTCCGGAATTCACCTCAATTTGTCCGATTACCGGCCAGCCGGATTTTGCCCATTTGGTCATCGACTATGTCCCCGATGCTTCTCTGGTGGAGAGTAAATCGCTAAAGCTCTTTCTCGGATCGTTCCGCAATCATGGCGCGTTTCACGAGGACTGCACCGTCACCATTGCCAAGCGGCTGGAAGCTGCGATTGCGCCGCGCTGGCTTCGCATCGGCGGCTATTGGTTTCCACGCGGCGGCATGCCGATCGATATTTTTTACCAATCGGGCCCGCCGCCCGAAAATCTATGGCTGCCGGATCAGGGCGTGGCGCCCTATCGTGGCAGAGGTTGAGAGGAAATTCCGTGCCAAGCGATGTAAATATTTTTCGCCCCGCCGCGCTGTTCTGGAGCGCGATTTATATTGGCCTGATTGTACTGGTGAACTGGCTCTTCACCGTGGTTCCGCCGGTCGAAATGGGTGGCGGCGAAGTGTGGCCGCCTGTGGCCCTGATCGTCGGCCTTATATTTATTGCACGCGATTTTGCTCAGCGCGTCATCGGCCATTGGGTGCTGGTCGCCATGCTGATTGCGGCGATCCTGTCTTATTTTCTGGCCGACCCGTTCGTGGCCTTTGCATCTGTCGCCGCTTTTGCCATTAGCGAGTTGGCGGACTGGCTCGTCTACAGCTTTACCAAACGACCCTTCGCGCAGCGCATCCTGCTGTCCAGCGTATTGGCGACGCCGATTGATACCGTCGTATTTCTCGGCATCATGGGCTGGCTCTCTACCCCTTCCGTATTGGCGATGACGGCGAGCAAAATGGTCGGCGCGCTGATCGTTTGGTGCCTGGTGCGCAACCGCATGGAAGTAGCATCCACGGCTTAATTACCAGGCGCTTTTGGCGAGATCGGCACAAGTTTGGCGAGGCCCATCTCCTCTTCCATCAACGCGGCGGCGGCGAGCACGCGGGCTTCGGCCTGGGGCGGACCGATGATTTGTAGGCCGACGGGCAGGCCACCCTTGGTGAATCCCGCCGGTGTCGAGACGGCAGCGCAGCCGGTGAGCGAAATGACATAGGTTATGCCCAGCCAATCGACATAATTGTCGAACTTGTGGCCGTTCACTTCTTCGATATAGCGGATATCCACATCGAAGGGCGGCACGATTACGGTTGGGCAGAGCAGCAGATCAAAGTCGCCGAAGAACTTCGCCATGCGTTTGTAGAGCCTGGTGCGCGCGACTTCGGCGCTGCCGATTTCTTCTGATTTGAGCGTCATGCCTTTTTCGATGTTCCAAATCAATTCCGGCTTCAGGTCTTTGCGCCGGGTGCGCAGAAGATCGACTTTCATGGCCGAGAACAGTACGGCGCGCAGCGTCTGGAATGTGTCCACCGCGCCCTTGAAGCTTGGGCCGCCATCCTCGATTTTCGCGCCAATGGCCTTGAAGCGCTGGGCGGTGGCGGCGCATATTTCAGCTACTTCACTGTCGACCGGGAATATTCCAAGATCCGGGCTGTAGGCAACGCGGAGCGGCGCGTGTTTTTCTTTCTCGCGCACCGCCTGGGCGAAGGGTTCAGCGGGGGCCGCGAGAGAGATAGGGTCCTCCACATGGGTGCCGCACATGGCATCCAGGAAGAGCGCCGTATCCAGGGCATCGCGCGCCATGGGCCCGTCCACGGCGAGCAAATCATAGGCGAGATCCGCCGGACCGTGCGCCACTCGCCCCGGGCTCGGCCTGAGGCCGGTGACGGAACAATAGCTTGCTGGAATGCGTAGGCTGCCGCCGAGATCGGAGCCGGTCGCCATCCACACCTGTCCGGCCGCGAGTGAGACGGCGGCGCCACCCGACGAGCCGCCGCAGCTTTTGTCGGTATTCCACGGGTTGCGCGTTTTGCCGAACACTTCGTTGAAGGTGCTGGCGCCGGCGCCGAATTCAGGCGTGTTACTTTTGCCCATGACAATGGCGCCGTTGGTTTCCAGGCGTTCGACCATGATGTCGGAGCGGGTCGGTACATGATCTGCGAATATCGGCGAACCCCAGGTGGTGCGAACGCCTTCGACCGGCACGAGATCCTTGACCGAGATCGGCAGGCCGCCAAGCCAGGCCGGATCGTCGCGTTTCACGCCACCATTTTTCATGATCCGTTCCGCATGGGCGCGGGCGAGCTCAAGGCATAGTGTCGGCATGGCATTCAAGGCGGGGTCGGTCTCGGCAATGCGCGCCGCCGAGGCCTCGACCAGTTCCAATGGCGAGACCTCGCCCTTGCGTAATAAGGAGACGGCCTCCGCCGCGCTTAACCTACAGAGCTCGTTCGCGCTATTG
>JAPYQV010000604.1 GCA_029937205.1 Alphaproteobacteria bacterium | reverse complement strand
GGGTATAGCTGGCGAGAATATTGGTCTCGATAAAATCCGACGGGCCGTCGATCGAGCGATCGACATGGGATTCGGCGGCGAGATGCATGACAGCATCGGGGCGGTAGCTTTCGAACAGGCGTGCCATCGCAGCCGCATCACACACATCGGCTTGCTCGAAGCGGTAGGTCGGCGCCGACACGGCATCGCCGAGCGATTCGAGATTTCCGGCATAGGTCAGCTTGTCGATATTGACCACCAAGTGCCCGGTCTCGCGCACCAACTGGCGCACCACGGCCGAGCCGATAAAGCCGGACCCGCCGGTGACCAGGATGGTTAAGCGCTCAGCGCTCATTGCACGTCATCCGAAGAGCGCTCAATGCCGAGCAGTTTCGGCGTCAACACGCGGGCCGGCGGCATGTGCTTTATGAGATCGTCATAAACCGCCTGCGGCTCCTGCAGGTCGGTAAGAATCACCGCATCGGGGCGCTCAAGGGCACCAAGACCCGACACTACGGTCAGACCAAAAATTGTCTTGCCGATCTCGGCGCGGGCGATCACGCCTTGCAGCACAACGTCATGTTCGCGCGCCGACAATATAGCGATCTCAGCCAATTCGCCGACGCCGGCGAGGGCCAAATGACGCCAGCCAGAGGCTGTGCACAATTCGTATATCTCGGTATATTGGCTCCGCGAACGACGGAAAAAGGTGAGCGAATCGGAGAGATATTGGGCGGTCAGACGGGTCTTCTCGGTAAATCCCTGGGGCGTCAGGTAATAAGCGTAGCGATTGGGCGGAATTTCGCTGATTTTGATCAGGCCCTTGCGCACACAGCGGCGCACATAAGTGTTGGTCATGCCGAGCGCAATGCCCATCTCCTTGGCCAAGGTGCGCTGATTGACATGCTCCGATTCGCCGACACGAACAAGAATATCGCGCATGATCTCATCTTCGCGCGCCTTGCGGCTCATTTGCGAAACCTATGCGAATGATATGGCGCGGCCCAATGGCACATGCGTATATATTTTATTAACATACTGATATAATTTGTATTTTCAGACGCTACCGCCGTTCCGGGTGCAGCCATAGCAGCCCGGTGGGATAGGCATTAGGGTTCCGAAACTTGGCTCCCTTAGGAGCCCGGCAGAACCGTCCCGTCACTCGCGTTCAAACTGTGAACGCTGGTATTGAGCTTATCGTTCACGGAATGAACAACGAATCAAGATGTTTGTTCATTAATTGAACGCGGTAAATCTTTCGGCCGGGCCGCTTGCTTCGGGCGTATTTTCACCATATTCAGCGTGTTACGATTCACTTATCAGGTCAGACCAGCAAAAATGAGGGATTGATGGCGATGAAATTGGACCGCGCGGCAGAAACGCAGGTGCCGCGGTCGAAAGCGCAAATGCTGAAACAGGCGCTCGAAAAGGCGGAGCTGGCCTTCATCATGGAGGCGCACAACGGCCTGTCGGCTAAAGTGGTCGAGGAAGCCGGCTTCGAAGGCATTTGGGCCTCGGGTCTTTCCATGTCGGCCGCCTTGGGCGTTCGCGACAATAACGAGGCCTCCTGGACCCAGGTGCTGGAGCAGCTCGAATTTATGGCCGACGCCACCAGCATCCCGATTTTGGTCGATGGCGACACCGGCTACGGCAATTTTAATAATGTACGCCGCCTGGTCAAAAAGTTATGCCAGCGCGGCATCGCCGGCGTGTGCATCGAGGACAAGCTCTTTCCGAAGACCAATTCCTTCATCGGCGAAGGCCAGCCGCTCGCCGATATGGAGGAATTTTCCGGTCGCATCAAAGCCGGCAAG
>JAPYQV010000080.1 GCA_029937205.1 Alphaproteobacteria bacterium | reverse complement strand
GGATCGATCACATCAGGGAGCATCCGGTTGGCATTCAGCCGCCGGAAGTTATTCGGCTTCTCAATCGGCTGCGCGGCGAGGATATCGAGGGCAAATACTGCCTGGTGATCGACCGCCCGCACGAGGAATGGCTGGTCGCCGAAATGCAGGGTCGCGGCAAGCCGCTCAAATATCACAATATCAGAGTCTCAAGCCGCAACGAGGGCGAGTGGGAGATATTCAAACTGCGCTGGCACCGCCACACCGGCGAGATATTGGATTAGCCAAAAGCAAAATAAATAAATCGCTGGGAGACGGAACGATGCTCAAAATCACGGGCTATAGCGACCAGATCAGCGTCGCGCCGGGCGATGCGATCAAATTCATGGTCAATTGCGAGCATCGTGAATATCGCGCCGATATCGTCCGCATCGTGTCCGGCGACCTCAATCCCGAAGGGCCGGGAATCATAGAAGAAGCAATCGACACGCCGGTAAACGGTAAATACCGCGGCCGCAAGCAACGCATCCATGCCGGCTCCTACGCCATGGTGCCGAGCTCGGCGCCGCTCGAATCGCTCAAAAGCTTTACCGTTCAGGTCATGGTCTGGCCGAGCACCCCGCTGAAAGGCGTGCAGGCGCTGGTTTCCAAATGGTCGGCCAAGAAGAAAAGCGGTTTCGCCCTGGTGATCGATGCCAGCGGCGGCATTGCCTTCATGGTCGGCAACGGCAAGGGCAAGGTCACCACGGTGGCGATTGGCAAGCCGATGGTCGAATGCGAATGGTACCTCGCGGCGGCGAGCTACGATGCCAAGACGCGCGAGATGACCGTTCTTCAGGAGCCGTTGGTGGAGTACCCCACCATCGACGATGCCGGGGTTGAGCAAAAGAAGGCCGCGATCGCACCGGCCATGAACCAGGCGCCCTTGATGATGGCCAGTTGCTACAACGGCGATACGCCGCGCGGCGATGCTGCCATTGGTGCTGCCTTCTTCAACGGCAAACTCGACAGCCCGGCGATTACCGCCGGCGTCCTCAGCCGGGCTGAGATTTCAACGATTCTGGCCGGCAATGCGCCGACCACCCTGAAACAGCGCATGATCGGGCGCTGGGATTTCTCGCGCGACATCACCGAGACCACCATCACCGACATCTCCAGCCACCGGCTGCACGGCAAGATCCAGCATCTGCCGACGCGCGGTGTGATCGGCTACAATTGGAGCGGCGACGAATTGAGCTGGAAGCATGCGCCCGAACAATATGGCGCCATCAAATTCCATGACGACGATGTCTACGATGCCGGCTGGGACGTCGATTTCGAGCTGACCATTCCGGACACCATGAAGAGCGGCATCTACGCGGCTCGCCTGCAGGCCGGCAAACAGCGCGAGGATGAGGAATACATCCCGTTCGTGGTGCGGCCCAAACCGGGCAAGGAAAACAAGATCTGCTTCCTGTTTCCGATCACCAGCTACAAGGCCTACGCCAACGAGCATTTCGCCACCGATCCGTGGCCGGCGGAACTGATGACCCACCGCGCGGTCGAGCTCGACAAGCATCATATTTTTCTCAACGAGCACCGCGAATACGGCCATTCGCTGTATGACCGCCATTCCGACGGCAGCGGCGTACATATCTCGTCGCGTTTGCGCCCGGTGCTCAATATGCGCCCGAAAGCCCAGACCGTGCTCGGCGGCGACGGCTCCCAGCTGTGGCAGTTCAACGCCGACACCCATCTCACCGTATGGCTCGAGAAGATGGGCTACGACTATGACGTAATCACCGACGAGGACGTCCACTATGGCGGCACAGATGTGCTCAAGCCGTATGATGTCGTGTTGACCGGCTCGCACCCCGAATATTATTCGAAGAGCATGTTCGATGCGGTGTTTGATTACACCCATCAGGGCGGGCGGTTGATGTATATGGGTGGCAACGGATTTTACTGGCGCGTGTCGTACCACAATTCCGCGCCCGGCGTGATCGAGCTGCGCCGCGCCGAGGGCGGCAGCCGCGCCTGGGCGCCGAAGAGCGGCGAGTATTATACCGGCTTCACCGGCGAATATAGCGGCCTGTGGCGGCGCCAGGGCCGGGCCGGGCCCAACGCCATGGCCGGCGTCGGCTTCTCCGCCGAGGGCTTCGATATCTCGACCTATTACCGGCGCAATCCCGACAGCTTCAACGACCGCGTCAAATTCATGTTCAAAGGCATCCGCAAGAACGAGCTGATCGGCGATTTCGGCCTGATCGGCGGCGGCGCCGCCGGGCTTGAGGTCGACCGGGTCGAGCGCGAGTTCGGCACACCGCCCCATGCGCTCTGTGTGGCGTCATCGGAAAACCACACCGACACCTATCTCGTTGTGGTCGAGGATATCCTGTTTAACCTGCCCGGCGTCGGCGGCCAGGAAAACGAGTTCGTGCGCGGCGATCTCTGCTTCTTCGAGACGCCGAACGGCGGCGCCGTGTTTTCCGTCTCCTCCATGGCCTGGGTCGGCAGCCTGCCGTCGAACGATTTCGACAACAACGTCTCAAAGCTGACCAAAAACGTGCTCGACCGCTTCGCCGATCCGAAGCCGTTTCCGGCCAAAAAGGCACCGGCGCCGGCGATGAAGGATTCCTACACCTGGCGCGTCAAGGGATCGACGCCGGAGGCTTAGACAGAACCGCCCAAGACGCCTAAATTGCACCCCGGAGCCCGCGTGGCGGAACTGGTATACGCGACGGACTTAAAATCCGTTGGCCTAACGGCCATGGGAGTTCAAGTCTCCCCGCGGGCACCATGACTTCTGAGTTTGGTAATTGAGATACGACGACTAGCGCTCTTTCTCGTTGTTGCTACAATGGCGTGAACGGGAGAGCAGGCATGCAAAACGCCCTTAAAGCCGCACTTGTCGTTTTTGTTCTCACAATCCCCGCGACGCTGGCGGCGCAGGATATTGATGCCGGAATTGACGCTTATCATCGCGGCGACTTTGCCTCGGCGCTGATTGAATTCAAGCCGCTTGCCGAACAGGGCGATGCCAAGGCCCAGTCCAGCCTCGGCTATATGTACGCGGCGGGACAAGGCGTGGCGCAGGACTTTGCGGCGGCGGCAATGTGGTTCCGCGAAGCCGCCGAACAGGGCAGCCGTAGCGCGCAAGCCAATCTTGGCGCCTTGTACGGCAAAGGCCAGGGTGTGCCGCAGGACTATGCCGAGGCAGTGAAATGGACCCGAATGGGTGCCAACCGCGGATATGCTCAGGCGCAGTCCAACCTCGGCCAGGCGTATAAGAACGGCCGGGGTGTGCCCTATGATTACGTGCAGGCACATATGTGGTTCAGCCTTGCCGCCGTTCAAGGAAACGGCAGCGCGGCAAAATTCCGTGACGAATCGGCGCGCAGAATGACTTCCGAGCAGATTTCCGAAGCGCAAAAACGCACCGGCGAGTGGCGGCCCTTAAAGTGAAGGTCTGCGGCAAAAAAAGGAGCCATTTCTGGCCCCTTCAGTTTAGGGAGACATCGGGAAGTCACTCGGAACTTAAGCTGGAACGAGGGAATTCCGAACGGTTCCGGATTGCCTGCCCGAAAATTCAGCTGCCGGTGCAAGCCTTGCCGGCCGCTTCGTCGATGCTCTCGGCCGATACATTGACGCGTTCCTGAACCACATACTTCTCCTGCCCGCGCACTTTTCGGATAGTAAAATACGCACCGCTGTCGCACACCACTTGCGTCATGGAACCCCTGGTCCAATCGATGCGATAGGGCTTCTTTTCCAGCGCGTGTGCGATCCCCGCCGGTGTGAGAATCGGCACGACGAGCGCCAACGCCAAAAGCGTGCACCTGATTTGCGCAGAAGCGATCATGGTTGGCGATGGTTCGGCACGGCGGAGAAACTGTCAAGCCTTGGAACCGTTGGCAACAGAAGAACCGCAAGCCCGAAGCAAATCGCGCTCACATTTGTAGCTATATGAAGCGGAACAATGAACATGAAATTATCTCACTGAATATGTTTGCTCTAATTCTTCGGTCTGAGATCCTTGATGCGCTGGGCCTTGCCCAGGGAGCGCTCGATGGTGCCGGCTTCGCCCATTCGTATGGCGACGCTGACGCCGGCATGGACTTTGATGTTTTGTGCCAACAATTGCTCTGCGGCATCGCATTCTTCCGGGCTGGTATCCGGGCGCGCCTCGACCACAACGGTCAGGCGGTCGAGCTGGCCCGCTTTGCTGAGTTCGCAAAAATAGTGCGGTGACAGGCGCTGGTCTTTGAGGATTTCGACTTCGATTTGCGAGGGGAAAACATTGACGCCGCGAATGATCATCATGTCGTCGGAACGCCCCATGATTTTTTCCATGCGCCGCATGGTGCGCGCCGTGCCGGGCAGGAGGCGGGTTAAATCCCGCGTCCGGTAACGGATCACCGGCAGGGCTTCCTTGGCAATCGAGGTGATCACCAACTCGCCCGGCTCGCCGTCGGCCAGCACCGCGCCGCTCTCGGGGTCGATAATCTCCGGATAGAAATGATCCTCCCAGAAATGCAAACCATCCTTGCTCTCGACGCATTCGCAGCTGACACCCGGGCCCATGACTTCCGACAGACCATAAATATCGACGGCATGCATATCAAAACGGCGCTCGATTTCCGCGCGCATGGCCTGGCTCCAGGGCTCGGCGCCGTGAATGCCGACCTTGAGCGCGGTCTCGCGTGGGTCGATGCCCATGCGCTCGAATTCATCGGCTATGGTCAAGGTGTAGGACGGGGTCGCCAGGATGATGTCCGGCTTGAAATCGTTGATCAGTTGCACCTGGCGCTGCGTGCCACCGCCCGACATTGGGATCACCGTACAGCCCAGGCGTTCGGCGCCGTAGTGTGCACCGAGGCCGCCGGTAAAAAGGCCATAGCCATAAGCGACATGGGCGATATCGCCGGGCCTGCCGCCGGCGGCGCGGATCGAGCGCGCCATCAGTCCGGCCCAATTGTCGATATCGGTTTGGGTGTAGCCGACCACCGTCGGAATGCCGGTGGTGCCGCTCGACGCGTGAACGCGCACCACCTGCGCGCGCGGCACGGCAAACATGGCGAAGGGATAGTTCCGGCGCAGATCGTCCTTGACCAAAAAGGGAAATTTGGCGAGGTCGGAGAGGTCGCTTAGATCGTCCGGCGCGATACCGGCAGCGTCGAATTTTTCCTGATAATGCGGGACATTGTCATAGGCGTGGCGGAGCGACCATTTGAGGCGTTCTAGCTGCAGCGACGATATTTCATCGCGGCTGGCAATTTCGATCGCATCCAGACTGGCCTTGTCCGGCGCTAGGTCGTGCATGTTCAGATTCCCCCCGTATCACCCGAACACGCAAGGGCGCGACAATCAAGTTGGACGCGTCGCGCGGAAAATATTTTACCTCAGGCGAATCCTTTTGCGCCTGACGGCCGTCTTACTTCTGACAGCAAGCCAATCAACAGGAGGACGGAGCCATCTCATTGGACTATCAACAGGCGCTGGTTATCGGCGGTAGCAGTGGTGTCGGACGGGAATTGACGTTGAACCTTGCCGGTAAAGGCGTGCACACCATCGTTGTCGCGCGCGGCGAAGCCGGTCTGGCGCAAGTGGCCAACGGGTCGGCGAATATTGAAACCGTGGCCATCGATGCGGCGGCGAACGGCGCGGCCCGGGAGCTGCTCGGAAAATACAAGTCCGATCTCCTGGTTCTGGTCGGCGGGCAGCGGCCAAAAATGACGGCTGTGCATGAGATGGATTGGGACGAATTCAGCGCCACCTGGAACAGCGATACAAAAATGGCGTTCGAATTCACCAAGGCGGCGCTCACCCTGCCGCTGGCCGAAGGGGCGACGATCGTCAGTTTCTCAAGCGGCGCCTCCCTGGCCGGCTCGCCGCTTTCCGGCGGCTATGCCGGGGCCAAACGGATGCAGAATTTTCTTGTCAATTACGGCCAACGCGAAGCGGATCGCCTCGCGCTCGGGCTCAATTTTCTCTCGATCATTCCCAAGCAATTGATCGCCGGCACCGACATCGGCAAGGAAGCTTCGGCGGCCTATGCCGCATCGGCCGGGATCGATGTCGAGAAATTCATGGGCCAATGGGAGACGCCGCTCACGGCCGAACTTGCCGGCGCCCACCTGGTTGATTTTTTAGCCGGAACGCCGGAAGCTGGCGCCCATGCCTTCGTCCTTACCGGCGTGGGCGCGGAGGCAATGCCATAATTCGTGGGGGCATAGCACATGCGACGGGCAACGTGACGGCAGCGGGCAAAGAGCGAGTGACGCGGGTGGCGTTCGAGGCAGCGTTGCCCGCGCTTCGCCCGGAAATCCACCGCTATTGCAGCCGCATGACGGGCTCGGTGATCGATGGCGAGGATATGCTGCAGATCGCCTGCCTAAAGGCGTTCGAAGCGCTGGAGCGCGGCGATACGGTCGACAATTTGCGCGCCTGGCTGTTCCGCATTGCGCACAATACGGCGCTCGTTTTTCTGCGCGCTCGGAAACGTGAGGCCGCCATGCTCGATGCCAAATTAGACGTGCAAACCATAGAGGCCGATGACCTGCCGATGCGCAGCGACGTGACAGATTCCCTCCGCCCCTTTCTCGCGCTGCCGCCGCGCCAGCGCAGCAGTGTCATTTTTCGCGATGTGTTCGGCTATAGCACCGGCGAGGTCGCCGAACTCACCGGCAGCAGCATTGCCTCGGTAAAGGCGGCGCTGCACCGTGGCCGCGCAACGTTGCAGCAAAGTCACGCGGGGGAAGCGGCGCAACCGGCGTCGCCGCTCTCTGCCGAAGAAAGGCAACGCCTCAGCCAATACGCAGAGCATTTCAACGCACGCAATTTCGACAAGCTCAGAGACATGCTCGCCGCCGAAGTGCGCCTGGAGTTGGTCAGCCGCATCGAAGCGAATGGGCGGAAAGAGGTCGGCAACTATTACAGCAATTATGACCGCGTCGATGATTGGCTGATGATGCCGGGCAGGGTGGAAGGCCGGCCCGCCATACTCACCTTCGATCCGGTCGACAGCGCCAGCAGCCCGGCCTACTTCATCCTCCTGGAATTCACCGCCGGCGAACTCCAATTCATTCGCGATTTCCGCTACGCCCGCTACGCCATGGCAGACGCGCAGTGGGAGCGCCTCGGTTGAAGAGTCGTTTTATCCTGTTAATCCATTGAAAATGATACAATATCTTTACGTGTCATAAATGAGGAGACAGGAGCCATGCTGACGGATCGGGCTGGCATCGTCACAGGCGGTGCATCGGGAATTGGCCGGGCAACGGTATTGGCCTTGGCCGAGGTGGGCGCGAAGGTGCTTGTCGCCGATGTGGATGAGGCCGGCGGCGAAGCGGTGGCGCGCGAGGTCAATGCGGGCGGCGGCACGGCGCAGTTTCTGCGCACCGATGTGGCCAATGCGGCCGAGATTAGCGCCATGGTGGAACGCACGCTGAGCGCTTTCGGCGGGCTCGATGTGGCCTTTAACAATGCCGGCGTCGAGGGCGATCAGGCGCCGCTGGCGGAGCAGGATATGGCGCGTGTGCAACGCGTCTTCGACATCATGATCAACGGCGTCTACCTCGCCATGCAAGCCGAGATCCCGGCCATGCTCGAAGGCGGTGGCGGCGCGATTGTCAATATGAGCTCCATGTGGGGCCTCGCCGGCTATCCCGAATGGTCGCCCTATATCACCGCCAAGCACGCGGTAACCGGCATGACCAAATCCGCGGCGCTCGAAGTCGCGGCGCAAAACATCCGCATCAACGCCGTGGCGCCGGGGCCGATCCTCACGCCACTATTGCTGCGCGGCTGGAACGACGATCCGTCGGAAGCGTCGGGCCGCGTGCCCATGCGCCGCATCGGACGGCCCGAGGAGGTCGCCCACGCCGTACGCTGGCTGTTGTCCGACGAAGCCAGTTTCGTCACCGGCCATATCATGCCGATCGACGGCGGTATGCTGGCCGAGAAGGGTTAGCGGCGGCTAAGTTCGGCGATGGCCTCGTCGCGCGTCATGAGGTCGGCGTAGATCTGGCCGAGCACGCGGAGGTTGGCTTCATGTGCGCCTTCGTCCCGGTCGCCGACGCAATCGCCGATGAGGATCGGGCGGAAGCCATGGCTCATAGCGTCGAGCACGCTGGCGTGGATACAGCCGCTGGTGACGCAGCCGGCGATGAGCAGCGTGTCGACACCTCGAAGCGTGAGATTGGCGGCGAGATCGGTGCCGAAAAACGCCGACGGCAAGCGCTTCTTGACGATAATCTCACCGGCGCGCGGCTTGAGCCGGGCGACAATCTGACTGCTCTCTGCGTCTTCCGACAGATCCTTCAGGGGCGGTACCTTGCGGCTGAACACATTGTCGTCGCTGCCGTCGGCGGCGAACACGATGCGGGTATGGGCGATCGGCAGGCCAAGGCTACGGCAGGCTTCGAGCAGGACCACCGTGTTATCGCAGGCCTCGGAAATGTTGCCGCCGCCGAACTGGTCGGGGTCATCAAAGCCGACGACGAAATCAACGATCAGGAGCGCCACATTCTTCCCATGCCGAGGCGGTGGCCGAAGTCTTGCTGCTTATAGATATCGATTCCGGATGGCATCAGCTTGCTCCTTCGCGCGCCGATATCGCCGGCCGAAGATATTTGGCTCAGGCGCCGCGCTGCGGCCCCAATTGCGGCTGGTCGTGTTCGGCGGCGAAGATGTGGGCGTAGAGGTTGGCGACCCATTGTTTGCCGCGCTGCGTCACGCGCAAGTAATCCAGGCCGTCGGTGATATAAGGCCGCACCGCATTAAAAAAGAAATTGGGGTAGCCCGCGGCCAGATCGGCCGGGCTGTTGAAGCCCATTTTCTGGTTGGCGCCGGTCTCGTCGAATTCGTGATAGAGGCGGTTGATCTTGCGCATATAGTCCGGATCGCCCAACTGGCCGATCAAATCGGCGGCGCGCACCAGGCCAGCGATACCGGAGATATCGCGCGCGTCCGCCACGTCTGGCACGGGAAAGCGGGTGAGTTCGAGCCCGGCGATCACCTGATCGGCATCGAACAGATCCAAATGGCCAAAACGCTCACGCACGAAGATCTTGCCGCGCTCGACATGATAGGGCGTGAGGCTCGCATCCGAGGCGCCGGCGGGCGGCGTAAAGGTGCGCCCGGTCTGGTCGATGACATAGGCGCCGTCGCTGTCGCCGGTACAGACAC
>JAPYQV010000079.1 GCA_029937205.1 Alphaproteobacteria bacterium | reverse complement strand
AAACTCGGCCTGGCGATCAACACCACTTTCCAGCAGGTGCAAAAATACGAGCACGGCACCAACCGGGTCAGCGCCAGCCGACTGCATATGCTGTCACAGGTGCTCGACGTGCCGATTTCCTATTTCTTCGACGAGTTGCCCGAAGATATCTCCGGTCCCAAGGCGCCCGGCCTTGGCAAGACCATGGGCTTCGAGGGAGACCCCATGGCCAAGCAGGAAACGCTTGAACTGGTGCGCGCCTATTACCGTATGCCGGAACCAAAGGTGCGCCAACGGGTGCGTGAACTGGTAAAGGCGCTCGCCGGACGCGGGTGACCTATTGCGCCGCCGCCGGTAGGCGATCGATTTGTAATCGGTAAAAGGCCTCAAGTGCAACGAGTTGCCTAAACAATTTTATTGCCGAGGCGAACCGTCTCCCTGACCAGGAATTCCAGGTCTTCTGAAATTGTCCGATGGTTATTAATAGCAACGCGCAGGCAATATCTGTTGTGTACAGTTGTGTCCGAAATTGCCGCCACGCCGGTTTCCTGCATCTGGAGCATTATTTCGCTGTTGATTATTTTTAAGTCGCCCTCGGATTTATTTCCGGGATTAAAGCGATAGCAGACAATATTAATATTTGTCTCGAACGCCATCTCAAGCAGAGGCCCCTTCTTGATAAGCTGCTGCAGATAGTGCGCCTGACGAATATTTTGATCGATCAGCCGACCGAATTTTTCAACACCATGCTCTTGCAGAGACATCCAGACTTTCAGCGCGCGGAATCCCCGCGATGTCTGGACACCATAGTCAAACATGGCTTTACCGGTTGCAATGCCACGGGTCGACGGTTCGAGATATTCCGGCGTCAATCGAAAGGCGCCTCGATGTGCGTCATGATCCCGGACCAGGGCGCAGCCGACTTCAAACGGCGCATGGAGCCATTTGTGCGGATCGAGGGCAATGGAATCCGCTTTTTCGAGGCCGGCAACGCGAATTTTATTTTCCGGTGCGATGGCAATCAGCGCGCCGATGCAGCCATCGACATGAAACCAAATTTTTTCTTTTTCACATAAGGCGGCAATAGAAATCAGATCGTCGATCGCACCGGTGTTTACCGTACCGGCCGTGGCAATGACGCAAGCCGGCGTAAATCCGGCGGCCCGGTCCTGTTCAATCGCCGTTATCAGGGCATCGATATCCAACGTACAATCATCGTTGGACGGTAGTTTGCGCAGTGATTGACTACCCAGGCCGAGTGTTTCCACCGCGATTTGATGACACGAGTGGAGTTGATCCGATCCGTAAAATCGCAGTGGTTTTTTTATCGCACCGACGCCAAGTTTGCGCACATCAATGCCGGCCATTTCGTTCCGGGCCACGGTCAGGCCGATAATATTGGCCATCGAGCCGCCGCTGACCAAGGTGCCACTGGCTGAATCGGGATAGCCGAGCATTTGTTTACACCAGTCGACAACCTGTTGGTCGACCAGGCTGGCGGCGTGATCGCCGGTGCCCAGGTTAGACCCCAGAATGGCCGCCAGAAAGTCACCGAGAGCGCCGGTAAAATTGCTCGAACCCATGTACCACATCCAGAAGCGCGGATGGATGTTGCCCATGGGATAGGGCAGGATGTTCTTGGCCAGGCTGGCGTAAACATCTTCAATATCAGTTGGGCCAGCCGGGACCGGGGCGCTCAGGGTTTCGCGCACCTCTTTCGGCATGAGCCGCCAAAGCGGCCTGTCGCGAATATCACGGGTATAATCTATCGCCTCGTCGACGATCTTGTGCGATAGCGCGCGCAGGCTATCCCAGTCCTGCGGGTCGAGCGTTTCTTCCGGCTTGGGCATGGCGGTACCATCCTGAAATGAATGTTGTTCGACAGGAATATATTGAGGTGCGCCTTTATTCCCGGCACCGCGCGCGCCGATCAGGCCTTATTCCATTTGAAAACCCGGCGTGGATTTGGAAAGCGCGGTTTCTTCCTCGTCCATATCCTCGGCGATGCCTTCGAACAACGGCGTCGTCATGTAGCGCTCCCCGGTATCGGGCAACATACAGAGGATAACCGTCCCCGGCTCCGCGTTTTCAGCGACTTTCATGGCCGCGGCAAAGGTTGCGCCGCCTGAGATGCCCGCCAGGATGCCCTCCTGCGCCGCGAGCTTCTGCGTCCAGGCAATTCCGTCCGGCCCGGCGATCGGGATCAGTTGGTCATAGTTATTCGCATCGAGGCATTCCTGCAAAACATAGGGAATGAAATCGGGAGTCCAGCCCTGCATCGGATGCGGCTCGAACGCGCCATGACTGCTTGCCGGCGCATCGCCGGCCGAACGGTCCTGCGCCTGGCCGCTGCCGACCAACTGGGCATTGGCCGGTTCGGCCATGATGATTTTTGTCTCCGGGCGCTCTTTTCTGAGCACCCGCGCGACACCTGTGATGGTGCCGCCCGTGCCGTAACCGGTGACGAAATAATCCAACCGCTTGCCGTCGAAATCGGCCAGAATTTCCTGCGCCGTCGTCGATTCATGGATATCAGCATTGGCGCTTGTCTCGAACTGCCGGGCCAGAAACCAGCCATTCGCATCGGCTAGCTCGACCGCCTTTTTATACATGCCGAGACCCTTTTGGGCGCGCGGCGTCAAGACGACTTTCGCCCCGAAAATGCGCATCAGTTTGCGGCGCTCAATTGAAAAGCTGTCGGCCATTGTCACCACGAGGGGATAGCCCTTCTGCGCGCACACCATGGCAAGCCCGATACCGGTATTGCCGCTCGTCGCTTCAACCACGGTCTGCCCGGGCTTGAGCGTGCCGTTGCGCTCGCCTTCTTCGATGATGTTCAGTGCGAGCCTGTCCTTCACCGATCCGGCAGGATTGAAAAACTCGGCCTTTGCATAAATCTCGACACCTTCGGGCGCCAGACGATTGATTCGAATGCACGGCGTGTCGCCAACGGTGTCCAAAATGCTGTCGTACAGCATTCCCCGGCCGGAACTTGTTCTAATTGTCGATTGCATTTTCACTCTCCAATTTCAGCATTGGTGATTAATGCCCCGCCCCACAGGATTGGTCCAGCCTTATCGTGATCAAAGGTGGAGCAAGAAACGGAAGCTGAGAGAGGCAAGCCGGCGGCCTGTCTGGAAGCGATGTTGGCTCGACAATAATTTGGCTGTTAATCTGATGGTCTGACTGGCTGCCCACCGAGCGATGCGGCCCGCGACCCGCGCAATTTTAATAAGGCTGAAATCTTGGCTCTGTTCGAACCGATAACCATCGGCGATGTGACGTTAAAAAATCGCATCGCTGTTTCTCCCATGAGCCAATATGCGGCAACCGATGGTTTCTCCAGTGAATGGCACATTGTCCATCTCGGCCGCTTTGCCATGGGCGGCGCCGGCCTGGTGTTTACCGAGGCCGTTGGCGTCGAGGCTCGAGGCCGGCGGACGCATGGCGATCTCGGACTGTGGCAGGACGAACAATTCGCTCCCTTGGCACGGATCGCCGGGGCCATTCGCGAATTCGGTGCGGTGCCGGCGATCCAACTGGGCCATGCCGGACGAAAAGCCAGCGAGCGCCGGCCGTGGCACCGCGCGATCACTGGGTCGATGAAGAGGACATTGCGCAACGCGGAGAGGCGCCATGGCAGGCAATCGCGCCGACCGAGGAGCCCTTCGACCCCGGCTGGCACACGCCGCGCAACATGACGGAAGGCGATATCGAGCAGGTCATTGAGGCGTATGGTGCGGCGGCAGTGCGGGCCCGGGAAGCGGGTTTTGAAGTTATTGAAATTTATGGCGCGCACGGTTTTCTGCTGCACCAATTCCTGTCCCCGCTCGGCAACAATCGAAGCGATAATTATGGCGGCTCGCTCGAAAATCGCATGCGCTTTCCGCTTGCTGTTGTTGATTGTATCCGCCGTAACTGGCCGACGCCCCGCCCGCTCTTCTATCGTCTCTCCGCCGTCGATTGGGTGGATGGCGGGTTAACGCTGGAGGATACGGTGCCCTTCGCGGCGGCCTTGAAGGAGCATGGCGTCGATGTCATCGATTGCTCGTCCGACGGCATCGGCGATCCGGCGGAAAAACAGCGGATACCTGTGGGGCCGTTGTTCCAGATACCGTTCGCCAAAGCGATCCGCCATGACGCCGATGTGCGCACTATGGCGGTCGGTTTTATCCGAACGGCAACAGAAGCAAATACGCTGATCGAGAACGGGCGCGCGGACCTCGTCGCTATCGGGCGCGAGATCCTGTTCGATCCGAACTGGGCCCATCATGCCGCGCTTGAACTGGGCGTGGACCCGGAATACCGCGCTTGGCATCCACAATTCGGCTGGTGGCTTCGGAACCGCGACCGCGCGCTCCGGACCGAAAAGGGAACCACCAGTCAGTGGGCGGATGCGCCGTAGGGCGTTTTATCTGACGGGCAGCAATATTCGGTCAGAGAGAAATGGTTTTATCTTTCCAGCGAGTCACTCACCAATGACTGTGAATTTATCGCTAATTTGAAAGATCTTCTAAGTCGTCAAAATTTTGGAGCGAGCGAGGGGATTTGAGCCACCGTTCCCCAGGCCCACAAACAGATAATTCTATCAACTCTAACCAAAACTGACTTCCGAATTGACACGATTTTTATTAAAATTGGCATGCCCTCAGCCTCCGGAAGCATGGACTGAAGCGCCCAGACCGACGCGACAGCTCGCGCGTGGTTCCCTTTATACGACCCTCAGGCCGGCCCGGTGGGTTTGATCAAAACCGTATCGAGCATCACAAGATTGCGCAGGATTGGCGCCATCAGGGCGCCGAAGAGGGGTAGGCGCACGAGCGTGCCAATAAACCGCCGCAATCCTCGATTCTTCTTTTCGTAATCCTCGAGATTCGTGATTCCTGCCAGACGTTCGATCGTTCGGTCCTCACAACTGCCGACATGACGAAGCATTCTGCTGCGGTGAATCCAGGGCCAGCGCAACCAGAGAATCGACTCGATGTAATGCGGATCGTTGCTGGTCAGGCGAAAGAGCGGCCGTCGCAGTTGCAGCGGCAAATAATGGATCAGCCAAGTTCGAGAATGAGAGTCGTACGGGACGAGACGGTGAGGAACTTGGTGATAAGCGATTCCACCTTGCTTGAGGATGCGCCCTTCCTCGGCGTAGTAGGCCTCCAGCAGATGCGGCTGAACATGCTCGAGGACCTGTTGACTGAAGATCACATCGACGCTGTCGTCACCGAGCGGCAAGGTCAGGCCGTCATACATCCAGAATCGCTGCTCAGCGATGCCGCATTCGCTTGCCAGCAGGCGATTCCAGTTCTCGCAGGGGGGACCGGGGTCTACGCCATGGATGCTGCGATAACCGAGCGCCAATAAATAAAGCAGGATAAAGCCGCCGCCGCAGCCGTGGTCAAGAATGACCAGTTCGTCCCGTGGCCGACCTCGCCCGGCTTGGCGCAGGATCGACAATATCAGTTCAAGGTGAACAGGCGGCGCCGCCTCTGAGGCGAGCGCGGCGGAAACGAAGGAAGCCCATAAATCGGCGAGCGGTTGACCTGCTTCATTAGCGTTTTGAAGATCAAGAATATGCTTTTTGAGCTGCGGTAAATTAACTGGAGGCGGCACTGTGCCCTCCGATATTGTCACTACTCTTTATCATAAACCAAGATTCTCAAAATGGACCCCTCCGGCACGGTTGAGCATGACTAATGATCGCCCGACGCGCAATTCTCTTGCGTTTGGCAGCCGCCGTCGTGCCGATTCGGATACCGAGTGAATGTCTCATGGGGAAAAAAATATCAGAAAAATCTGTTGGAATTTATTTCGAGGAAAACAGCCGGCAAACCCGATCAATCGCAGTTTGAAGTCGGTATAATTCAGCCGGCATATTCTTTCATTCTGCCGCTCTATTTCAAATAGGCTCTGAAGAAAAAATAGAAGACTTGGTAATCCGTTGAAAAAAATGGGGCGAGTGAGGGGACTTGAACCCCCGACCCCCTGAACCACAATCAGGTGCTCTAACCAGCTGAGCTACACCCGCCACAGGGGCTCTTTCGAGCGGGTTTTGAATAGTGCATGGGTGAACGGGCGTCAAGGTGAGATCAAGAATTTGTTCGGAGGGGAGATCTGAGTTCCCTGCCCGCCTTAGCTTCGCTCGGCGAGGAAGGTTTTGATTCTTGTCATGGCTTCGATGATTTCTTCCGTGCTGGCGGCGTAGGAAAAACGCAGGTAGCCCTCGCCATATTGGCCGAAGCTGGTGCCGGCGATGGTGGCGACGCCGGCGGTTTCCAAAAGGCCGTCCTGGAGTTCGCGGGCGCTCATTCCCGTGCCTTCGATATTCGACATGGCGTAGAAGGCGCCTTGCGGTTCGACGCAGCGGAAGCCTTCGATTTGGTTGAGCTCTCTCAGGATGATCTTGCGCCGTTCGTCGAAGGCGAGGCGCATGGTCTCGACTGAGTCTTGCGGGCCTTGCAAGGCTTCGATGGCGGCGATTTGGGTTGGCGCGTTGACGCAGGAATTGCTGTTGACGGCGAGGCGCGTTGCCTGCTCGGCGAGCTTGCCCGGCCACACGCCGTAACCGATGCGCCAGCCGGTCATGGCATAGGTTTTCGACCAGCCGTCCAACAGGATCACGCGGTCGCGGATTGAGGGGTAGCTGAGGAGGCTGACATGCTCCTGGCCGTCATATAAGAGGCGGGCATAAATTTCGTCGCTCATGATGGCGATATCGGGATGGGCCTCGAGCCCTTCCACCAAGCGGTCGAATTCCTTCTTCGGGGTTACGCCGCCGGTCGGGTTGGCCGGGCTGTTGAGCATGATCAGGCGGGTCTTGGGCGTGATCTTGGAGAGCACCTCTTCGGCGCTGAACGAAAAGCCGGTTTCCTCATAGAGCGGGATCGGCACGGCGGTGGCGCCGGAAAACTCGATGACCGACTGGTAAATCGGAAAGCCGGGGTTGGGATAGAGGATTTCCGCGCCTTCCTCGCCGAACATCAGGGCGGCGAAAAACATGGTGACCTTGCCGCCGGGCACGACGACCACATTGCCGGGATCGATCTCAACACCGCGATGGGCGGCGATATCGGCCGCCACGGCCTCGCGCAAGGGCTGGATGCCATTGGCCGGGGTGTAGCCGTGGTGGCCGTCGGCCAGCGCCTTGCGCGCCGCCTCGACGATGTTCTCCGGCGTTTGAAAATCCGGCTGGCCGATGCCGAGATTGATGATCGAACGGCCCGCGGCCTTAAGTCCGTTGGCGCGCGCCAAAACCTCAAATGCCGTCTCGGTCCCGAGCTGCGCCATGCGCCGTGCAAGTTTCATGAGTAATGCCTTGTGAACGGTGAGAAGTGCTCAACATATTGCAGGCCCAAGGGGGCTGCAATTTTTAATGGGTTCTTGTTTTTTTGCTTGGTCCCTCAGACGCCGGACTAGCGCATCCGCGCTCTTGGCTACCTCGTATTAACTCGGGCGCGCGGTCGCGCTTGCCGGAATGCTGGGGCGCATTCCGGATTGGTGCGTATTCGCGAGCACAGAGGTTGCTAATTGGCGCATCACGGTGGTGCCTATTTTTTGTGCAGCACGCGTAATTTAGTGGCACTACTTCGCTTGCGCGCGCGCGCCTAATACTGTAACTCATTATAATTACTAGGTATTATTTTAATTTCGCGTCTGGCACGGGCCATGCAATGAATAGAACAAATAATCCGCGTGGGCGGATCGTATTCTTGTTGGAGGGGTGACGCATGAAAAAGATCGAAGCTATTATCAAACCGTTCAAGCTCGACGAAGTGAAGGACGCGTTGCACGAGATTGGGCTGCAAGGTATCACCGTCACGGAAGCCAAGGGCTTCGGCCGCCAGCGCGGCCATACCGAACTCTACCGCGGCGCTGAATATGTGGTCGACTTCTTACCCAAGGTAAAGATTGAGATCGTCCTCGAGGAAATCCAGGTCGAGCGCGCGGTCGAGGCCATCCAGCAGGCGGCGCAAACGGGCCGCATCGGTGACGGCAAGATCTTCATCACCTCGGTCGAGGAAGTCATCCGCATCCGTACCGGCGAGCGCGGCAAAGACGCGATTTAGAACACCAGATATATAGCAGATATAAGGAATTAGATGTGATGAGCGATGCTCAGACAGTACTCAAAACCATCAAGGATAACGACATTCAGTTTGTCGATTTCCGCTTCACCGATCCGCGCGGCAAATGGCATCACACGGCCCAGGCGGTGCGCACGGTCGACGAAAGCATGCTCGCCGACGGCATCATGTTCGACGGCTCGTCGATTGCCGGCTGGAAGGAGATCCATGAATCGGACATGATCCTGACGCCCGACTGCGCCACCGCCGTGATCGACCCGTTCACCGCGCAGCCGACCCTGATTATCAATTGCGACGTGATCGAGCCCTCCACCGGCCAGCCCTACGGCCGCTGCCCGCGCGGCGTCGCCCAGCGCGCCGAAGCCTATCTGTCCTATTCCGGCATCGGCGATACCGCTTATTTCGGGCCCGAGGCGGAATTCTTCGTCTTTGACGATGTGCGTTACGACTGCTCGATGCATCAGATGTTTTACATGCTCGACCAGGAAGAGGGTCCGTACAATTCCGGGCGTGAGTATGAGGGCGGCAATACAGGTCACCGGCCGGGGCCGAAGGGCGGCTATTTTCCGGTCGCGCCGGTCGATTCCATGGCTGATATGCGGGCCGAAATGTTGACCCACATGGAAGCCATGGGCATCAAGGTGGAAAAGCATCACCATGAAGTGGCGCCGAGCCAGAACGAGCTCGGCTTCGAGTTCGACACCATGCTGCGCACCGCCGACTTCATGCAGATCTATAAATATGTCGTCCATCAGACGGCGCATTCGTACGGCAAGACGGCGACCTTCATGCCCAAGCCGGTGGTCGATGACAACGGCTCCGGCATGCATGTGCATCAGTCGATCTGGAAGGACGGCAAGCCGCTCTTCGCCGGCACCGGCTATGCTGATCTCTCGGAAATCGCGCTCTACTATATCGGCGGCATCATCAAGCATGCCCGCGCCTTGAACGCCTTCACCAATGCGTCGACCAACAGCTACAAGCGCTTGGTGCCGGGCTTTGAGGCGCCGGTGCTGCTCGCCTATTCGGCGCGCAACCGCTCGGCGTCGTGCCGCATCCCGTTTACCACCAGCCCCAACGGCAAACGGGTC
>JAPYQV010000078.1 GCA_029937205.1 Alphaproteobacteria bacterium | reverse complement strand
GGCCGAAACTGGCGAGCGAGAGCAATAACCAGCCGATGACATAGCCGAGCGGCACGCTGCCGACATCGCCGAGAAAGATGCGTGCCGGTTGCCAGTTCCACGGCAGGAAGCCGATCGCGGCCGCCGCCATCACCAGGGCATAGGGGCCGAGGCCGGCAGCGGCGGGGAACAGGATCGCCAGGGCAAACAGACCGATCCCGGCGGTCGCCGTCTGACTGCCGGCAATGCCGTCGATGCCGTCCATGAAATTGAACAAATTGAGGAACCACAGCCAAATCAGGCCGCTCAGCGCGAGGTCAAGCGCCGGTGGCAGGGCACCTTGAAAAACGCTGCCACTGTTCGGCAGCGCAAACAGCCCGGCACCCACCGCGATGGCCTGTGCGGCAAAGCGCAATGCCGCCGGCAAGCCGCCGCGTACATCGTCGAACCAGGAGATCAGTGCCAGCAACCCGCCGGCAATGAACACGATCCAAAAATTGTCCGGCGCGGCGGCGCCTTCGCCGACCAGCCAAAGCGCCAGCCAGACGGCGAGCAAAACGCCGACAACCGCGATGCCGCCGCCGCGCGGCGTCGGCGCACTGTGGCTCGAGCGCTCATTTGGGATGTCGAGCACGCCGCGCCGGCGCAGGATGTGTAATACGCCGCCGGTTGCCAGCCAGATCGCGGCACCGGCGGCCAGCGCGCTATAAATGGCGACGAGTATATTCATGCGCCGCCGTCGCGGCCGTAAACCGCGTTCTCCGTGACGACGTAATCGACGCGATCATCGAGCAGCGCTTGGGCGCATTCTTCCGGGCGATTGACGATCGGCTCTTCATGGACGTTGAAGCTGGTATTGATCATCGTCGGCAGGCCGCTGATTTGCTTGAAGGCGGCCAGAATATCGTAATAGAGCGGATTGTGCGCGCGGCGAATGATTTGCGGCCGCGCCGTGCCATCGACATGGACCACGGCGGGAATGCGCGCGCGCCACGATTGCTTGACGTTGCAGGTGATGGTCATAAACCGCGCGGCATAGCGGCTCGGTGCGCCGATATCGAACAATTCCGCCGCGTCTTCCTCGGCAACCACCGGCGCGAAAGGCATGAATTCGGAGCGCGACAGGCGCGCATTCAAGGCATCGTTGATGCCGGCATCTGCAGGCGAAGCGAGGATGCTGCGCGCACCGAGGGCGCGCGGACCGAATTCCATGCCCTGGGTGAATATCGCCACCGCCTTGCCGCCATGCAAGAGCTCGGCGGTCTTCTCTATCGGCTTGTCGGAGACGGCAATGAGGCCGGGCGTATCGCCCAGCAATTTGTCGGCTCCGTTGCCCCAATCGCGCCCGAGATAAAGCGTTTCGAGCGGATAACGCGCTGCCAGCCAGGTGTCGATGCCGTCGCGCTCGAGGAGATATTGCAGTACGCCGCCGGCCGGCAGGCCCTGGTCGCTCATCGCCGGATAAACGAAGATCTCATCGATATCGGTCTCTTCCGCCAGCAGCCGGTTGAGCCGCACATTGCCGAACACCCCGCCCGAGAGGCCGAGGCAGCGCACCGGGTGGCGCTGCAACAGGTGGCGCACAGAGGACAGCGTGACCTGTTCCAGCACTTCCTGGATCGAGGCCGCCATATCTTCACGCGAGATATTTTTGGCCGTCTCGAACATAAAGCGCCGGAGGTCCGGGTTGGTCGCGAAGTCGCTGCGGATTTGGCCGTCATCGTCGACCTGAAAATGGCTGGCGATGGCGTCATAGGCCGATGGCTCGCCGAGCGCCGCGAGGCCGGTGAGCTTGCCTTCGTGGCGGTTGATGCGCCAGCCGAGGGCCTGGGTGGCATAGCCGTAGGCGAGGCCCAAACTATCGATCCTGGGCGGCCCGGCAAAACATTCGTCGCCGCCATAGAGGGTGCCCAACTGGCCGTCGGCGAACACCCGCTGGCTGTACTGCACATTGTCGCCGCCGCCATCCGAGGTGTAGAGCAGGGCATCCTGCCAGTCGGTATGGAACAGGGTGGGCAAGGCATGGGCGAGATGGTGGTTGAAGAATTTAAGCTCGGTGGATTTGCCGAAGCCGGCGAGGTTAAGAAACTTTGCGCCATCGAACAAGGCTTCGGAATCGCTGTGCCCGGCGCGCACAAGCTCGCGCTCCATGCTCTTGTGTTTTTCCTTGCCGAGCGCTTGGCGGACCTTGCCCTCGATCAGTCGGGAGCCGCGAAAATGCTTGTAATAGCGCCACGGATAGGCGCCACGGCCGAGCACCACCGCTTCCACATCGCGCCGTGAGAGGCCGGCGATGGCGAGGCATTCGTCGATCGCTTCATCGGGCACGCGTCCGCCATCGATCTTGCGCCGGGTCAGGCGTTCCAGCGAGACCGCCGCGACCATTCGATAATCGTCGAACAGGCAAGCTGCGGCCTCGTGATATCCAGGGTGGACACCGAGAATTATCATGTGCTTCGCGGGCTCAGAGGGGTTGGAACGGCTCTTGGCGGAACCTACCGCCCGCTCCCGCCACCCGTCAATCCATCCTCCGACGCTGCGCTAAAAAGCGCCGTTTGCCGCGTCTTGATTGCGATGTTACATGACACCGGTTGGTAAGTATGGGGAGGCCGGGCCATTGTCCGTTGCGAGTCATGAGGGGATTGTGCCGAACGCGCCGCGCCGCCATGCGTTGACGCTCGCAAGCGCCATCTTCGTCGGCATCGGCATTCCACTGCTGGCGTCGAGCCCGACGGTCACCGGTATTGCCCTGGCGCTTGGTCTCATTCTCCTGCTGGCGGCACCCGGGCGGCTTCAATTGGTGGCGGATCTGGCGCACGGCGCGCGCACGCCACTCGGCCTGGCAACCGCTCTCACTTTTATTTTGTGGCTGCCCGGCGTTGTCGAGTCGCCCGACTTCGGCCGCTCCATCGGCATTTGGGGGCGGATGATCGGCTTCGTTCTGGTTGCCGCGCTGATTCATCATTTTCTGTCGCGTGGCGCTCTCAATTCGTGCCTGCGTGCACTGATCGTTGCCAGTTTGGTCTGCGCGCTGATCGCTCTCCTCGGCCTTTATGTGGCGAGCCCGATCTACGGCCTGTTTCGCGGCAAGGGGTGGGTCGAGGTCAACGCCGCGCAAATTCTCAAATATTACGGCTCTGCCCTGGCCTGTCTTACGCCAGTCGTGTTGTGGGCCGCCTTTCGTCTCGGCGGGCGCTGGCGTGTTGCCGGACTTGTTTACCTGCCTGCCGCTGTGGTGCTGATCTTCGCGGTCGACAGTCTGGCCGGTCTGTCGGGTCTTGTCGCCGGTCTGGTGGTCGGTGCCGTCGTTGGCATTTGCCAGTGTTGGCACGTGCTGCGCGGTCACGCGGCGGCGCTCTTTCTCGGCCTGCTGGCGTTGCTATTGATCGCAGCGGTTGCCTGGATATTTAGCTACCTGCCGCCAACGCCCGGGGCCGAACAAATTGCCGACGGTATTTATCATGGTCCGGTCGATACCGAGCTGCCGGTCTCTCTGATCGATGCCCACCGGCAATATATCTGGGGCTTTGCGTTTGATAAGGGGCTGGAGGCGCCATTTTTCGGTCACGGTATCGATGTCAGCAATCATCTTCCCGGCGCGTCCGTCCTGATCGAAAAATTCAACCAGACATTTATACCGTCTCATCCGCATAGCTGGTTGCTGGAAATTTTTCTTGAAACCGGCGCCGTAGGTCTGGTGATTTTGCTGGTGGCATTGGCATTTTTGCTGCGGCTGTGGCTGCGCATCGGCCGGACGTCGCCCGGTACGGCGGCTTGCGGCATCGCGGTATTTGTCGCTTTTTGGTCGTCTTCGATGCTCAATTTCTCGATTTGGGCCGCCTGGTGGCAGGGCGTCTTTTTGGTCCTCAGCGCTATTGTGCTCGCCGCCGCGTCGCGCGACGCCGTAACCAGTCCCGCGCGCTAAGAAAAGCGAATGCGGCCGAGATGGCGCTTAGGGGCTCAATCGGCAATCGATATTTCGGCGAGGCGATGGGGCCGTTCACCAACAATATATAAAGTGTCCAAAGCAGCAACAGGGCGAGGATAAGCCGTGTTTCACGGCTGGTTCGGCCCAACAGGCCCACGCCCAGTCCCCAGAGCTGGGCCGCCCGCACAGCCAGAAGGGCGAGCAAACTCAGCAGCAATACCCAGGCGTAGGTTGGGTTGTCGTTGCTGAACAGGAAGGCAGTCAGTTTCGCCACTTTGCTGTCGCCCGCGGTGTCGTAAAATCCGGTGCGCGGCAGCGTACTTACCGGTGGCGAGAGGATGGCCGAAGGCGAGAACAGGTTGATGGCGCCACCGATCAGCCAGGCTTTTGCGGCGGCGCCAAAACCGATCTCAGAAATGGCGCGCCACGCTGTGGCGGACATGAGGGCTGAGCGCTCGAACGGATTGTCTGGCTCAGCACCGCCAATTTCCTGTTCATGACGTGCCTGCATGAGCCGCGCCCCTTCGCTGTGGGGTGTCCCGTTGCTTGCCTCCAGTACCAGTGGTGCCACCCAGAGCAGGGAAAAGGCGCCGCCCTGGCTGGTTAATTGTACGGTGTCGAAGTGACTGATATTGCGCACCAGAATGGGCGCCTGGAGCGCCGCACAAATCATGACAAAGGCGAGCACATGAACAATGGCAACGGGGCGAAATCGCCGCAGCCAAACCACCGCGAGCGGCAACAGAATGGCCAGCACCACGACCGCCGGCAATAGCATGACCCGGGTGGACACACCGAGACCGAGGGCGAGGCCGAGGAGCAGCGCCCAACGCCAGGCCGGTTGGCGCAGCCATTGCACCGCGGCAAAGAGCATGAGGCAGACGAAAAAGAAAAACAGTGAATCGGTGAGGATCATCGCGCTGACGACAATCTGCGTCGGATTGCAGACGGCAAAGAGACCCGCCGGCAGAAGCAGCCGCGGATCGAGCAGCATGGCAGTGCGGGCGATCAGGACGCAGGCGAATGCGTCGAGCGCGCCTTGTGTCAGGGCCGGGAACAGCGGTTCGGACAGGCCGCTCAATATCTGGTGCAGGGCCAACCAAATGATGTAAAGCGGCATGCGCTCGGTTTCAGGTACAAAGCTGCCAGCGATTCCAGAACCGCGAACGAAATCGCCCTCGGCGACGAATAGCTGGCTCAATTGGAAATAAAGCAGGGAATCTTCGGCCTGCAGTGCATCGCCTCCCATGGTCGCATAAAGGCCGAGGGTATAGGCGAAGCGGACCAGTAGCGCGGCGGCGAAGATGAGCCAGAGGGCGCGCGACTGGATCATGCCGGCATGGCCCAGGCATTGAGACTGGCGCCGTCGGGAATGGCGCTGGCCAGGGCTGTCGCATCGAGTGCGAGAGCCGCGCCGCCGGGAGACCGCACCAAAATGTAACCGGCGCTGCGTAACAATTCGATGAAAGCTGCGAAGCTGTTTTCGCCACTGGAAAAAACATAGGGCGCCAGTTCGAGGATGATCGGCGGGTGGAAGCGCCGGAGTGTTTCCAGCCCGCCGCGCAGCACCTGACATTCATTGCCATCGACATCGAGCTTGATAAAGTCGACGCGTTTCAAACCCACTTCCGCCACATAGGAATCAAGTGTTTGCGCCTCGGCGCCCGTAGTCGGTTTCTCGTGGCCGCCATGCAACGGATGTCCGCCGCTCCCGCCATCCAGTGGCCAACTTGAGGCAATTGCCGCTGGCGGCGCCTCTTCGCTGCTGTCGCTGAGCAAAGTTTGTCCCGCTGTGATGCGTTCGCCAAGCACTGGGTTGCGGGCAATGTTGTCTTCCAGCTTGGCAAAGGCATAGACGGTTGGCTCGAATGCGTGCACCTGCCCGGAAGGTCCGACGCAGCGCGCGATGGGTAGCGTGTGGGCACCGATATTGGCGCCGATATCGAGCGCCACGTCGCCGGCTTTCAGGATTTGGCCATACTGTTTTTGCGTGCCGCGCTCGAATGCACCGAGGAGATAGATGGCGAAATCGATGCCCTCGCTGAGATCGAGCCGCCAATTTAATTCGTTGCGCCGGACATCGGCGATGTTTCCCGCGCCGAGCACACCCCGCACCATGCGCACCAGACCGGCCGCGCTACGAGCAATGAGAATTTTCTGTTTGGTCGATAGCACGGCTCAGCGGCGCTCCAGCATGACGAGAAGGCGAAAAGCCATAAACCGGCCCAACAGGATGAGCAAGACGTCTTCAATCAGGAGAAGGGGGCGGACAACAAATGCCGGTACCAGGCTCCAGCGCCGAAACCCGCCCGACAGAGGATAGGCGAAAAGGCTCAAATTGCGCACCAGAGCGAGGTGGAAGTTCGGAAAATGTTGGTCAAACTCAGCCCGCCGGTGACGGAACAACAGGGTTGGGATCGCCTGATTGGCGTCGTAGGGATCGCGCTTCGGATTGGCCGCGACTTCGGCGAACGGGTCCTGGCTCATGTTGACCGGTTCCGGATGCAGATAGCGGTAAAACAGGCCGCTCAACGGTGTGATGGCGGGCTCCAGCATGACGATGCGACCGCCCGGCTTGAGCACCCGTGCGGCTTCGGCAAAAAACGAGGTTGGATTTTCCACATGGTGGAGGACATCAAGAAGGACGATATTGTCAAAGCAGGCATCGCGGAAAGGCAGGGCCTGGGCGTCGGCGGCGGCGTCGAGCCAGGGCGCCGGCTGTATATCGGTCAGCACGGAATTGGCCGAATAGGTTCGCAGATGGCCGCTTCCGGCGCCCAGCTCCAGCGTCCTGCCGGGTTTGAGCAACTTAATGATGCGCAGGTAATAGTCATCATAGAGCGCACGCAAGACCGCCTTGCGGCGCCAGATTTCGCGATATGAATCGAGCGGCGTCGCCGGCGCGGCGCCGCTCATCAGAAGGCTTTTAGTTTGCGAAACGCGAACACCACCATGCGCAACAACAAGATACCGTGTCGGAAGCGCGATATCTGCGTGCTGCCATATGTTCTCTCGGCGTAGCGGATCGGTATTTCAATCACTTTCAGATTGAGCTTGGAGGCGCCGAAGATCAGATCGAAATCTCCGAACGGGTCGAAATCTCCGAAATAGGCGCGGTTTCTTGCGATATCGAGATAGTGCGCCTTGGTCAACACTTTGGTACCGCACAGCGTGTCGGTGAAACGCTGGTTGAGGAGCCAGGAAAAGACGATGGAGAAGCAAAAATTGGCGATCAGATTTAGCGGCCGCATGGCGCGCTTCTCCATCGGGTAGACCAGGCGCGTACCGTTTATGAACTCCCCCTTGCCGGCCGTGAGCGCGTTATAAAACTTTGGCAGGGCTTCGGGCGGCACGGTTAAATCCGCGTCGAGTATCATGAGAACATCGCCGCGCGCGGCTTCGAATGCCATATGTACCGCATTGCCCTTGCCTTCACCGTCCTGAACCAGGAATTTGATGTCGCGCTCCGGGTGGCGGGCGATGACGCGCTCGATTTCTTCAGCCGTGCCGTCGCTGCTATGGCCCTCGACGAATAGAATTTCCAAGTCGTCACAAAATTCCGGCAGGCGCGCGACGGCGGGTGCGATGTTGCCACGTTCATTGCGGCATGGGATGACGACCGTGGTCGACGGATTGTCGAGCCCGGCATGACGCTGTGAGCGCGCGACGACGTAATGACGCACGCAAAATCTGCGGATAAACGGCAGGGTCGCGAGCGAGCGATTGATCAGCGGCCCCAATCCGAACAGACGCTTGGGCACAAGTTGGCGCCAGTCCCGTTTGATGACGTCAAAATCGGCCAATTCCAAGAGGGCGGAAACATCTTCAGGCCCGAGCCGGTTCAGCGGTATCTGCCGCATCTTGGCGCCGAGCAGTTCCGCCAATGCAATGACCGGCGTCCACAGCCATGAATAATAAGCGATGATGATGCGTGTTCCGTTGGAGGATACGTGGTGCAGGCGGGCGAGGGTCGCCTCAACATCATCCAACAGGCCGATCGTATCGGACAGCAGGATCACATCGAACGGCCCGTCCAGTGATTCGAGCATATCCGGGTCTTCGATGTCGGCCACTTGGAAGGTCAGGTTCGGGTGGCGCTCTTCGGGGTAATTGCGCCGCGCGACATCGATCATTTTCGGGCTGATATCAAGGCCGACGCCCTCGGACGGCTCAAGGCGAGCCAGCATATTTCCGGTGCCGCAACCGAGATCCAATACCTTGAGCCCCGGCGGCACGATAAAGCGCGTAAAGCGACAATCTTCTTCGTGGAAATAGCTGTTGCGCGCGATCCATTTGTCGCGTCCCGGCGCGGCCTGGTCATAATAATCGCTGACCATTTTCTTGCGCCGCTGGCGCCCATTCTCAAGCACTGAATCTGAAACGACGTGGAGCGGTTTGGATTGCGTATTCATTGTAGGGCGGCCTCGGTCCCGTTTTTCTCCCCCACCGCTTGATGCGCGGCGCTGCGTCCCTGAACAAGCCAAAATACGGCGCCGAGTAAGCTAATCGCCAAGAGGGTCAAGCCGAACAGGATGGAGAGCGCCAGCGCTTCGCTGTTTTCAATACCCGCGAAGCTTAGCGCGGCCACCATCGCGCCCTCGCGCATGCCCCATCCAGCCAAGGAGATCGGTAATGTCGAGATCAGCAGAACGACAGGAACCAGGGCGAGGCATTCCAGCGCTGTTATTTCCATGCCCAAACCGCGCGCCAGAACATAGACGGAAAGTATCGCCAGCAAATGCATGGACAGAGATAAAAACAAAACGCTCGTCGCCGGTTTCAACATGAAACCGGCGCGCCGCGCGTCGCTTGCAGCGTCCGCCAATTTTGAGACCAGCGCGACGTTGCGCCACTTTTCTATTAGGCGCGGTACGAAGGAAAACACCACGATGGCGAAAATTGCGGCGGCACCGGCGACGACGAGAAAGATGATGGTCAGACGCGCCGCCGTATCATCGACATAGGAAAATGTGAGCGGCAACACCAGCGCCATGAGAATTAGCAGGCCCAGCAAGCCGGTCAGACGCTCTAATACGACACTCGCGGCGCCCGTCGCGATGGCAACGCGACGGCGCGACAGCAACCACACGCGTACCGCATCGCCGCCGACGCCGGCCGGCAGAACTTGGCCGAAGAATTGACCGATCAGGTAAAGCCGGAACGCCGTGCCAATTCTCAAGGGAATGTCTAGCGCGCGTGCATAAATGTGCCAGCGGCAAGCGGCGATGAAAAACAGCAATGCAACTAAAACAAGCGCGAGCACACCCCAGCCAATATCGAAACCAGCCAGATGCTGGCCACTC
>JAPYQV010000603.1 GCA_029937205.1 Alphaproteobacteria bacterium | reverse complement strand
AGGAAGTGGAAGAGGAAGCGGCAGCGGGCGACGCACCTCTCCTAAAGCCGCTCGGGCGCACGGTTCGCGCTTTTCCCCTAATCGGCGCGCTGCTCGGCATCGCCGCCGGCCTGGCCTTCGCCATCGCCACGGGTCTTGGCTTGCCGGTATTGGTTGCCGGCGTTATCGCCATCGCCCTCTTGGCCCTGGCCACCGGCGCTCTGCATGAAGATGGTCTCGCCGATATGGCGGACGGTTTCGGCGGCGGGCACAACGCCGAGAAAAAGCTCGCCATCATGCGCGACAGCCGTATCGGCGCCTATGGTGTGATTACCCTGGTGCTGGTGTTGGCGGCAAAAGTCGGCGCGCTCGCCGATCTTGCGGATATCGGCGTGGTGATGTCGAGCCTGATCTGTGCCGCCGCCGCATCGCGCGCCGCCATGCCGGCGATGATGCGTTGGTTGGAGCCGGCGCGCAGCGATGGCCTCGGCGCCGCGGCCGGAAGGCCGGCTGCCGAACATGTCTGGACCGGAATTGTCATTGCCGCAATTCTGTGCGTATTGCTGCTCACGTGGTCGGGTGTGGTGGCGATGCTGATCGCGGCACTCAGCGCCATGGCTGTGGGTGTTTTGGCGCGCCGCCAGATCGGCGGCCATACCGGCGATGTGCTCGGCGCCACACAGCAGATATCCGAGCTCATTTTCCTTCTGACGTTGGCGGCAATTAGATGAATGCACTGGACGACCGGACCGTAACAAGCTGGTGGTGGATTCGCCATGCCCCGGTGACCACGCATCACGGCCGTCTCTACGGCAATACGGATGTGCCGGCCAATACCGAAGATGTCGCCGCGTTCGAAGGCCTGGCGGCGCAATTGCCGGAAGGCGCGCTCTGGGTTGCGAGCCATTTGCAGCGCACCCACCAAACCGCGGACGCCATCGCCAAGGCCGGCCATCCAGTAGCCGAACCGTTGGTCGAGGCCGATATAGCGGAGCAATGCTTCGGCGATTGGCAGGGTCTGACCTATGCCGAGGTCGCCGCCAACCGGGCCGGCGAGGGTCATCCGTTCTGGATCGCGCCGGCGGAATTTGCCGCGCCGAACGGCGAGAGCTTCGCCGACGTCATGGCGCGTGTTTCCCGTACAGTCACGCGTCTCAGCGCCGATCATGCCGGGCGTGATATTATTGCCGTGGCCCATGGCGGCTCGATCCGGGCGGCGCTTGGCCACGCCCTCGGAATTGCCCCGGACCGGGCGCTCAACTTCACCGTCGACAATCTCTCGATCACCCGGATCGACTGTTTCCACGGCGCCGACGGGCGCCTGGATTGGTGCGTTATTGGCGTCAATCTCCCGCCTAGTATTGGCAGACCACATGGAGTAGTTTTCCCGCCAAGACGCTGAGTCAGGGAAGCCGGTGAAGCCCGTATTCTTTTAGGGCCATTCCGGTGCTGCCCCCGCAACTGTAAGCGGCGAGGCGGCCCTCTTTTGTACAGGGTAAGACCCTTGTGCGCGCCACTGGTGGCAAGTGCCACCGGGAAGGTGAGGGCTGGCCTTTGACCCGAAGCCAGGAGACCTCCTTGGCGTCGCCCCGGAACGATCCTCGGAGGGAGGATGATGCCGCTATCAACGGATATGCTGCGCACGACCCTGGTATTGGGCGGCGCGCGCTCGGGCAAAAGCCGCTACGCGGAGGAATTGCTCGCTGCAGCGCAGGGCGCTTGCGTCTATATCGCCACGGCCGAAGCGCGCGACGCTGAAATGGCGGCGCGCATTGCCGAGCACCAAGCGCGGCGCGGCGATAACTGGCAGACGGTTGAGCAACCGCTCGAT
>JAPYQV010000602.1 GCA_029937205.1 Alphaproteobacteria bacterium | reverse complement strand
ATCTGGCTCGACGGATCGGGCGCGTAATAAAAACCGTCGGCGTCCATGGCCTGGCTGATGGCAAGATTGGCGACGCCCGGCTGAACCACCGCCGAGCGGTTGGCGTAATCGATTTCCAATATCTTGTTTAATCGGCCAAGGCCGATCGTGATGCCATCGGCGAGCGGCAAAGCGCCGCCGGAAAGACCGGTGCCCGCACCACGCGGCACCACTTTCACATTTTGCTCGGCGCAATAGGCAAGCACGCGAGAAACTTCTCCGGTGTCAGCCGGCAGAGCAACCAACATGGGAATTTGGCGGTAGGCGCTCAGGCCATCGCTTTCGAACGCCTTGAGCGACGCATTGTCCGCCACGACATGATCTTCGCCGACGATCCCTCTTAAGCGCTGAGCGATCTCGGCGCGCTGGCTAAGGGTAGCTTCGTCAGGCGGCGGCATTTGCATGGCGGAAATACACGATTGATGGAGCACGAATCCGTGCCAGTGTACGTATTCAGCCGTTCGTCGGGCAATAGCCTAGACGCAGCTCAAGCGAAAGTGACGGTGGAAGTTATCGAAAACCGGGAATAGCGTCGGCGAAATTAACGCCGAGCAAACGAAATCAACCCTGACGCACCTTGAAGCGCGGATTGGTCTTGTTAATCACATATACGCGACCCTTGCGGCGAACGATGCGGCAATCCTTGTGGCGCTTTTTCGCGGCGCGTAACGAGTTGAGCACTTTCATATTTCCGGCTTTCTTCGGGCGTGTTGATTAGCGCGCGCAAGATAGGCGCGCGGGCTTCGGCTGTCAACGTTGCCGCGGGTACCGATTATTTCAGCGAGGGATCAAATTTTCGGCCATATATCCGGAACACCGCCACATCGCCAGCTTCCAGGATCTTGACCCGGTTCGCCCACATTTCAACTTCGGCGAGGATGGCCGGGCCCCAGCCGCGCGGAGTCTGCACCTTGGGGCTCAGTTCACTGGTAAATGCGCCAAGGCCAACCAAAATCTGTTTGCGGATCGTCGGCGTAATATCCTCGGTAATCCTGACTTCAAAACCGAGCGCGGCGATAAAGGAGCGCGTTTGCTCCAACGACCACAAGTTTGGCCGAATCGGTTCATGATCCAGCCATTGATCAATTGCGCCGCCCGAGACCTCGGTCTTGGTCGACAAATAATCCGTTATTAGCAATTGCCCGTCGATACGAAGGCAATTGTAGATGGACGTAAAAATCTCTTCTTTATTCTGCATGGCGAACATCGCCTCCTTCGAGAACACGGCGTTAAATCCGCTTTCCCGCAAGGATAATTTTTCCGTATCGAATGCCTCAATCGTTGCTTTTCGGGTTAACCCGGCTGTGCGCGACAGTTCCATCGCCGCATCCGACAGCAATGGCGATACTTCAAATCCCGAAACCCAGGCGCCGGTCTCGCCGTGCAGTGCACGCGTAGAGCCACCCAGTCCGGCTCCGATATCAACGATCATCATGCTGGAATCGAGGCCGAGAGGCTTAATCAGCTCAACGACCTGCGCGTCGTCGCCCGGCGACATGTAACCGGTACCCCAAACCTTCTCACTAACTTGCACACGCGGGTCGGACCAGGCGGCGGATTCTCGGCCCAGATTGCCGGAGTCAAAGGATTCTGCTTCCTTCGGCTCTTCGGCCTCGACGACGGGCTCAGGTTCTTCCTCGAAATAATAGCCTTTCCACCAAGCCTGCAACCGCCTGGTCAAATGACGTTCTTTCGCCAGACCCGCTGAAAGATGAGGTATCCGCATCGCTTGACTTGCACCAATACATAGCAGCGCCGGCACAATACCGGCG
>JAPYQV010000077.1 GCA_029937205.1 Alphaproteobacteria bacterium | reverse complement strand
ATTAGACATATTTAACGAGATGTGGGGTGCGGAGCGCAGCGCACCTTGCGCCCCGCGCGTCCAAGCGCTTTTGGATCGAGCTTAAAGCGCGTTCCGCAGGAGGGGCAGCTAATGATCATGGAGGCCTATGAGGAACCAATGGCTGGTGGGTCGACGGAGAGCGAGTATACCCCCGCCGGACAGTGCCTGGGCACCCTATTTGAAGGGCGGCAGGGATGCCCGCAGGAATTCGACGGTCAAGCCGCCCATGCCGTGATCGTAAAGATCGTTATGCCCGGCCTCGGGATAAATTTGCATCTTCTTCGGGTGCAGCGCCGCGGCGAACAGCTTTTCGCCGAAGCGGATCGGGATGGTACCATCACGCGCGCCATGCACGATCAGAAGCGGTACGCCGACATTGGCGATTTTGGCTTTCGAATCGAAGCGGTCGAGCAGCAAATTCTTCACCGGCAGCAACGGCATGCGGGCCTGAGCGACATCGGCGATCGAACTAAACGGTGCTTCCAACACCACTGCGGCCGGCGTTTGTTCGACCGCTAAATGCACGGCGACGCCGGTGCCGAGGGATTCGCCGTACAGCACGGTATCGCCGGGCGCGATGCCGGCCTTGTGCAGAAAGCTCAGGGCAGCGCGGCCATCTTTATAGAGGCCGTCCTCGCTCGGCTTTCCGGGATTGCCGCTATAGCTCCGCCATGTGGTCAACAGCACGCCGAAACCGGCATCGAGATAGGGCCGCACCTTGTCGGCGCGCATGCCGATATGGCCGGCATTGCCGTGAAAATAAACCAGGGTGGGAAGGGCGGTGTCGGTCGGCGGGCGGTGCCAGGCCAGCAGGTCAAGGCCGTCATCCGTATGAAGCGATACCACCGCCATCTCCGGCACGCCGCTGTCATCTGGTGTCGGACGGTGGGAATCGGGAAAATACATGAGATGGCGCTGGCCGGCGAAGGCGCCGCCAAGCAGCAATCCATAGGCGCCCGTCCCCGCCGCAATGCCACGCCACAGCCATTCGTTCATAGGGGCTTTGCCGCTAAAAAAACACCCGGCACACAGGCCGGGTGTTTTGGTCTCAAGGGACTGATGGTCCGGTCCGTTAGTCGCGTCCGCCGCCGAACAGCATCAACAGCAGCATGAACATATTGAGGAAGTTCAAATAGAGCGAAATCGCGCCCATGATGGCTTTCTTGGTCATCACGTCTCTGCTGTCGCTCTCCACATAGCTTTGCTTGATGCGCTGGGTGTCATAGGCGGTGAGGCCGGTAAACACCAAGACGCCGACGATGGAGATAATAAATTGCAGCATTGAGGACTGCATGAACATGTTCACCACCATGGCGATGACCACACCGATCAGCCCCATAATGAGAAAGGACCGCCAGCGCGCCAGGGAGCGCTTGGTGGTATAGCCGTAAAGGCTCATGGTGCCGAAGGTGGCGGCGGTGATGAAGAACACGCGCACGATGCTGGTCGCCGTATAGGTGAGAAACACATAGGACAGCGACGCACCCATCAGGATGGAAAACACCCAGAACAGGGTCTGTGCTGTGCTCGGCTTCATGGTTTTAATCTTGGAGCCCATGAAAAAGATGATTCCGAGCGGCGCGAACATGATGATAAAGCCGATACCCGAGCTGAACAGCACCTGATAGAGGCTGGTATGGGCAACGACGTAAGCGACGATGCCGGTGAGCGCGAGGCCCGAGCCCATATAATTGTAAACCCGCAGCATATAGCTGCGCAGACCTTCATCGACCTGAGTCTGTGTCAGTGTGGTACCGAAGTTGCGGCGTTCCGAGCCAGTGGCCATGGAATATGTCCTCATCTCAATTTTTGGATTTCCTGAGCGTTATATAAGCCTAAATCCGCATATTTTCAACATTTCAGATCATGTATACCGGTCAACCGGCAGTAAATCAGCGCTAGGATGGGCCGTATGCAGCGCCTCTTTGTCGCCATCGACATGCCGCCGGCCGTCACCCAGGGCCTAACTGGCCTATGCCAGGGCGTGAGCGGGGCAAAATGGGCGGATGTCTCGCATTTTCACCTAACCCTTCGCTTCATCGGCGATGCCGATGACGGCCTGTTGCGTGACCTGGAGTTCGCCCTGGCCGAGATCGAAGCACCGGCCTTCGACCTTGCCCTGAAAGGCGTCGGCTATTTTCCGCCGCGCGGCCCGGCCAAGATCCTGTGGGCCGGAATTGAGGCGAATCCGATGTTAAACCGATTGCGCGACCAAGTGGCCGCCGGGCTGACGGCGCTGGGTCTCGCGCCCGAGCACCGGAAATTCGCGCCACATATTACGCTCGCCCGTTTCAAGCGCGCCGCGCCGGCGGTGCAAGTGGCCGAGTTTCTGGGCCATCACGCGCTGTTTCAGAGCGCGCCGTTCCCGGTCACCGAGTTTCATCTCTATTCGAGCCGCTTGCGTCCGGACGGCGCATTGCACCGTATCGAGGCGAGTTATCCGCTGTTCGATATGGCGGAGATTAATGCCTAGCCGGCCTCTTCGATATGTTCCATATCATCGTCGGAAAAGCCGAAATGATGGCCGATCTCGTGGATCAGCACATGGCGCACCACATCCTCGAGGCGCTCGTTATTCTCGACCCAATAATCCAACAGCGGCCGGCGGTAGAGAAAGATCATGTCGATATCCTGGCGCACGTCGCTGACACTTCTGTCGCCGATCGGCACGCCCTCATAGAGGCCAAGGAGATCGAACGGCGATTCAAGCGCCATCTCGCGCATCACTTCGGCGCTGGGAAATTCCTCGACCACGATGCGCACGTCGGTGACGTGCTTGCGGAGCGTTTCCGGAATTGTCTCGAACGCGCGCGCGGCGATTTCTTCCATATCACCGATTGTCGGCGGCTGATCCCCGCGCGCGTTCATGCGTCGGTTATCGGGGCGCCATGCGGAGCGCGCCGTCGAGGCGAATCACCGCGCCATTGAGATAGCGATTCTCCGCCATGTGCTTGGCCAGGGCGGCATATTCGTCGGCATTGCCGAGGCGCTTGGGAAACACCGTTGTGGCGACCAGCGATTCGCGCACGTCATCGGGCAGGCCGGCCAGCATCGGTGTATTCATCAGGCCAGGCGAGATGCAGTTAACACGAATGCCCTCGCGCGCCAGTTCACGCGCGAACGTGATGGTCGAGGCGGCGACGCCGCCCTTGGAGGCGGAATAATCGCCCTGGCCGATCTGTCCCTCGAAGGCGGCGATCGAGGTGGTGGTCACGATAATGCCGCGCTCGCCGTCTTCCAGGGGATCCAATGCCGCCATGTCGGCGGCGGCGAGGCGCATGGAGTTTATCGTGCCGATCAGATTGACCTGAATGGCGCCGGTCAGTTTCTCGAGCGGTGTGGCCGTGCCGTCCCGGCTGACCAGCTTGGCGCCGGTGGCGATGCCGGCGCAGGCGACGAAGATGCGCGCCGGGCCGATGGCGTCGCGTAAGCTAGCCATGGCCGCCTCGTGGCTGGCCGCGTCGGTCACATTGCACACGGCGGCCGCGCCGCCGAGCTCGCCGGCCACTTTGCCCGCCAATTCCTCGTTCATATCCAGCACGCCGACCGTGGCACCTGCCGCCGCGAGGGTGCGCGCTGTTGCCTCGCCGAGGCCCGATGCGCCGCCGGTTATGTAAGCCGTTTGGCCTTTGATCTCCATTCTTTCATCTCCTCAAATTTGTTTGACCGCTACATAGCAGATGCGGGTGAATAGAATCCAACTAATCCGACAGCGCATTTGGTGTTGTTGCGGCGCGCTGCAATTTGGCTTCGCGGCGCGCGATATAGATGGCGCTCGCCGCGATCAGCGCGGCGCCTGGCCAGAGCCACACGCTGGGCACTTCACCAAAGGCAAAATAACCGATGGCGGCGGCGAACGGCAGGCGGGTGAAATCGAGCGGTATGATCGACGAGGCTTCGACCAGGGACAGGGCGCGGGCCATGCCGAAATGAGCGATGGTGGCCAGGAAGCCGATGAATAACAGCCAACCCCACTGGGCCAAATTCGGCATGGTCCAATAGGCGATCGCCGGTCCTAAGGACAGCGGCGTCATGATCAGGTTCATGTAAAATACAATGGCGATCGGCCGCTCCGTGCGCGTGAGAATACGCACCAGGGCCATGGAAATGGCGAACATCAGAGCCGCGAAAATGGCCAGCAGGCTGCCCAAATTGACCGTTTGCGCGCCCGGTTGCATGACGATCAGCACGCCGCAAAAGCCGACAATGGTGGCGGCCCAGCGGCGTAGGCCGACCTTCTCGCCCAACAGCAGAATGGCCACCGGGATCATCCACAAGGCGACGGTAAAATTGAGCGTGATGGCTTCGGCCAGGGGGGTGAAGCTAAGCGCCGAATACCACGCCCACATGGCGCAGATGCCGATCAGCGCGCGGATACCATAGGCTTTGAGCACCGGCCCCTTAGGGACGTTGAAGCCGATCCGCCACATCACCGGCAGCAGCAGCGCCAAGCCGATCGCGTTGCGGAAAAAGGCGATTTCAAACGGCGATATTTCGCTCGACATGTCGCGGATCAGCGCCGACATGCCGGAGAAGCAGGCACAGACAAAAATCATCAGCAGCGCCGCTTCGATCGGCGGGCTGAACAGGCGGGTGCCTGTGGCGGATCGCTCAGATTCCATACGGCTTTTGCCGTCAGATTCCATTGATTACGACTAAGGCGCTCGCCGCCTTGCTGAGCGCCCGGGCGCGCGCCCATGGGTCGGCAATCTTGGCTGCAACGCCAACCGCTTCGCTGAGCGTTGCGCGCCCGGCGGCACCGTCCCCGCCCGCCGCTTGCGCGGTTGCCAGATCGGCCAGCACGAAGGCCTTGTCGAGCGGGTTGCTCAGGTCGCGCGCCAGGGCGATGGCCTGGTTGCCGAGGCGGGCGGCGCCGTCGTCGTCACCGCCCTGGCGGGCGATGCGGCTCAGTGTCACATAGGTATTGATGCGCAATTTCATGTCTTGAACGGAATCGACCAAGCGCAGCGCTTCCACCATCTGATGGTTGCGCGCCATGGCAAGCACGATACGGCTGAGCACGAAGGAATGCATATAGCCGAACTCGATTCCACGCGCCTGCTTCAGCGCCTTGTCGAACTCCATCAGCGCGGCATGGGATGCGGCAAGGCAGGCGCGCGCCTGCTGGCGCTCTTCCGGACGGGAGATCGCCTTCATGGTGGATTCGGCGATTTCCAATGTCTGTCGCGCGCGCGTCTCGCGCCCGGAGCGCAGTTCGACAATGACGATGTCGCACAGCGCCTGCACGCGGTTTTTGGCCGAGCCGATGCGGGCAATCATCATATTGGCTTTGGCGCCTTCGCCGACGGCGGCCATCAGGGAGGCCATTTCACTGAGCGCCCATTCGCGGAAAAGCTCCGCCGTGATGCTGTCGGCGAGCCGCTCGGCCTCCATGGCGAGGCCATGCGCCACGTCGCCGTAACCGTGCGCCAGATAGGCGTGCGCAGTGGCAACCAAGGTGGGCAGGCGCTCGTGCGGTGCTTCGATCAGCGATACCGTCACTTCGGCGAAATCCGGCCGGCCGGCGGCCAATTGGCCTTCCGCCACGGCACGGAGCGCCTTGTCCCGGAGCTTCGCATCGGGTACTTGCTGGGCCGCCGCCAAAGCCTCTTCGACGCGCCCCGCGCGGGCGAGCGACACCGCGATACCGCTCAACGCGGCAATCACGGAGCGCGGGTCGCTGATCACCCGTGCAACACGCAGCGCCTGATCGGCCTGGCCGATACGTGCCTGGGCCTGGATCACGTCGCTCAGCGCCCAATCGCGGAGATTGTCTTTTTCCACGCTTTCCGCAGCGTGTTCGGCTTCGACAATCAAACAGGCCGGTTCGGGCGTTTGATAGCAGCTTTTGGCACGCGCCTTGAGAGCCTCTAAATCCGGTTTGGCGCCAACCACAACGGCGCGTGCCTGTTGCGCCCAGTCCGGGCCGAAGGCCTGTTCGAGGTCGTTGCGCGCTTGCGCAATCTGGTCCTGTTGCGCCTGGTCGAGGCGGAGCAGCAGATGTTGCGCTTCGCCGGCGGCAGAAGTCAGGACTTCGAGCAACTCGTGGCTTGGTTTGCCATCGACCGGCAAATTGGCGAAGCGCTGGAAGGTGCGGATTGCTTCGGCGGTTTCGGCCGACATGACGCCGCCGATGCGCCCACCATAGACGCCAATTTCAGCCAGGCGGAGCTGAATCTGGCGCACCAGCAGGCTGTAGCGCCCGGTCTGGGTTTCGGCATCGATATCCGTCTCGCCGAGGGCGGTGGCAACGAGAAGGGGATTGGTAACGTGCGGGCCGGGCCGTGCGGTGGCGCCCGCGCTGTTCGCGCCGGCGGCAAATATCAGCAGCGCGCAGACCAAAGCCGCCACGCTCTGCAGGTGGTGCCAACCGCAATCGATTCGTCTCAATTTTTTCTCCACAAGCGATAATAGCCGCAGGCAGCCCGTCGGCATATTGAATAAGGCCGGTGAATACCCATATTAGCGGGGCAGGCGGTGCCGATAGCACGGGCCGAACTGTGGTGAGGTTGCGGCATATGCCGTTTTTATAAGGCCTCGTCGTCGAAATACTCGCTCGAGAGGAGGAGTGCCGACGATGACAAGATTATCGCCGTTTAACAGCCCGCTTTTGCTCGGATTCGATCATCTCGAACAGATTCTTGAGCGCGTTTCGAAAAGCTCCGGCGACGGCTATCCCCCCTATAACGTGTTGCAGACGGATGGCGACCGCTTGCGCATCAGTTTGGCCGTTGCCGGCTTCACCGAGGAAGAATTGTCGGTAACGGTGGAACAGAATCAATTGCATATTCAGGGTCGCCAGCAGGACGATCCCGATGCCGTCTATCTGCATCGCGGCATCGCGGCGCGGCGCTTCCATCGTACCTTCCTGCTCGCCGAGAGCATCGAGGTGGATGGCGCGACCCTCGACAACGGGCTGCTTAATATCGATTTGGTACGGCCCGAGCCGGCGCAATCCGTGCGCACGGTGGAAATTCAGCGCCGGACGGCAAAAAGCGGCGAGAAGCGGCAACTTTATGAGGCGCCGCAAACCCACCGGGGATCAGGGCGGAGGTCAGTATGAATATCAAAGCGGACCACCCTTTGGATTTGGCTGAAACCCTGGCCGAGTTGGGTGAATCCAATATCGTCTTTATCGACCGCCGCCCGTGGGAGGGCAAGCTGCGCTATGTGATTGTCGATAGCGAGAGGCGTTGCCGACGAGCGTGAAGTTGCCTTCGCCGCAGCGCGGCAATACGGCCTGGAGCCGGTCAGCGCCCACTAACCCTAAAAATCATCCTCGTCGAATTGCGCCATGGCGGCCTTGCCAGTCATGATGCGGAGGAACAGAGACGCCGATTCGGGCAGCAGCTTGTACATGTAAAAGCGCGCCGTCTTGAGTTTGTTGGCGTAGTAGCGCGCATCATCACCGGCATCGCCGTTCAATTTCTTCGCCGCCTTTTCCGCCATCAATACCCACATATAGCCGATCGCCACGAGGCCGAACATCTTGAGATAATCGGTGGCGACGGCGGCGGCCTCCTCAGGGTCGCCGAGGCCTTTCTGGGCGATCACCAGGGTCGCCTGTTGCAGTTTGCCGAGCGCCTTGGCGAGCGGCAGAACGAGCTCTTTCAGCGCTTCATCGTCCTGATGTTCTTCAACAAAGGCGGTTGCCGGATGGAAGAAA
Organism: Alphaproteobacteria bacterium; assembly: GCA_029937205.1. GTDB lineage: Bacteria > Pseudomonadota > Alphaproteobacteria > UBA828 > UBA828 > PTKB01. The sequence goes on along the minus strand of JAPYQV010000077.1, from coordinate 1,597 downwards.
TGACGCAACAGCCGCCCGGTCTTCATGCCGAGCTTGCGCCCGACCAGATCGAGCGCCTGAATGCCGTTGGTGCCTTCATAAAGCTGCGCGATGCGCGCATCGCGCACCAATTGCTCCATGCCGTGCTCGGCGATATAGCCGTGCCCGCCATGCACCTGGACCGCCAGATTGGCCGCTTCGAAGCCACGGTCGGTCATGAATGCCTTGATGATCGGCGTCATCAGTTGCACCAACTCGTCAGCGTCGCGGCGCACGTCGGCGTCGGGATGCTTGGTTGAGATATCGAGATTGAGCGCCGTCCAATAGGCCAGCGCGCGGGTGCCCTCATTATAGGCGCGCACCGTCAGCAGCATATTGCGCACGTCGGGATGAACGATGATGGGATCTGCGTTCTCGCCGCTCTCAGCGCCCTTGGCCAGGCTCTTGCCCGAGCGCCGTTCCTTGGCGTAGGCGGTGGCTGATTGGTAGGCGGTCTCGCCGAGCGCCAAGCCCTGCATGCCGACGCCGAGGCGGGCGCCGTTCATCATGGTGAACATGCAACGGAGACCCTTATGGGCCTCGCCGATGAGAAAGCCTTCGGCGTCATCGAAATTAAGCACACAGGTGGCCGAGCCGTGAATGCCCATCTTCTTCTCGATCGAGCCGCACGAGACGCCGTTGCGCGGGCCCAATTCGCCATCCGCTTTGACATTGACCTTTGGCACCAGGAAAAGCGAGATGCCGCGCACGCCTTCCGGCGCGTCCGGCAGTCTGGCTAAAACCAGGTGAATAATATTGTCGACAAGATCATGTTCGCCGGCGGAGATAAACATCTTGCTGCCGCTGATGCGGTAGGCGCCGTTTTCGCCGGGCACCGCTTTGGTGCGAATGAGGCCGAGATCGGTGCCGCAGTGGCTCTCGGTGAGGCACATGGTGCCGCTCCATGAGCCATCCGTCAGATGCGGCAGGTACGTGTCTTTGATGGCGTCGTTGCCATGGGCTTCGATCAGTGCAGCAGCGCCCCTCGACAATAGCGGGTAGACGCCGAAGGCGAGGTTGGTCGAGCACACCATCTCCTCAATGACGAAATTCATCAGTGCCGGTAGGCCCTGGCCGCCATATTTCGGATCGGACGAGATCGATTGCCAGCCGGCGCCGACAAAATCGTCATAGGCCTGCTTGAAGCCCGTCGGCGTACGCACCACGCCATTCTCATAGGTGCAGCCTTCCTCATCGCCGATGCGGTTGAGCGGCAACAACTTGTCCTCGCAGAATTTGGCGCCTTCCTCGATGATGGCGTCGATGGTTTCCGCCGTGGCGTCTTCATAGCCCGGCAGCTTGCTCAGTTGCTCGGCGTCCAGCATTTCGTGGAGGACGAAGCGCATGTCGCGCAAGGGCGCTTTATAGATCTGCATAGGTTTTGCTCCTGCCGCTTAGTTTCTGAGCGGCTTGCCGGTGTCCAGCATGTGTTCCATGCGGGCCGTGGTGAGAGGGTTTCTGGCCAGGGTCATCAGCGCCTTGCGCTCGAGGGCGGACAGCTCGTCTTCGCTGATGCCGTCGGTGGTGTCGGTCTTGCCGCCGGTGAGGACCATGCCGAGTTGATCGACCACGGTGAGGT
>JAPYQV010000601.1 GCA_029937205.1 Alphaproteobacteria bacterium | reverse complement strand
ATTTTACTCGGGAACTTTCTCCACTGCGGCTGGCACCATTGCCGGGGAACCGATCTGGATGGCGCGCCGAATGAGGTGCAACGCCACGCCTTATTTTGGCAGGCACTCGGCGTAAAGAGCACACAAGACCCGTCAATGCCGGAGGCGAATTTCAGTTAGAAAAAGTGTTTTTCGCTCCGACCATGCGGTTGCGCCTTGTGGATTCGAATGTAAAGCCGAGCGTTTTGGAATCGTTAAAATTCGCAGAGCGCATAACTTCAATAAGTAGATGGAGCATATGAATCGAAGTGACCGTCGTGCCGCAAATAAAGATACCCAAACATATTATTGGCGGCGCGGTATTGGTTTGAATGACAATATGATGACGCTCGCATTTCTGACGCGCCGCCTCATCAATATTCTCGACAACAAAGACAATGCATTCCGCGCAAGCGATGTCGCCAATGAAGCGCAGGCAGCGTTCGAACGGACGATCAGCGGGGATGCGCCGCCTATCGCGTGCGCAAAAGGCTGCTCCTATTGCTGCCATACTTTTGTCTCGGCCTCGCCGACCGACATCTTCGGCGTGGCGCGGCACATACGGGACATTCATCAGGCCGATTTCGAAGCGGAGCTGGATCGGATATGCGCCAGCGAAGACAACACCCGCAATGTCAGTCAGGATGCCCGACATGATGGGCGGCAACCTTGTGCGCTATTGATTGATGATAGCTGCTCGGTATATGAAGCGCGGCCTACGGGATGCCGGGGCTGGGCGTCGACAGATGTTATACCGTGTCAAAACTGGGCCGATGACATCCCTGTTCCTGAATTAAATCGGGAAAGCCGTGGCGCGATTGATCATGCCGTCTGGGCAGCGTTGAAGCACCACGGGTATAGCAAAATTAGCTATGAAATTAGCCAGGCCATACGTGTCGCTCTGGAGGACCCGGATAGCGAAAAGCGCTGGCTTGATGGCGAAGACGTATTTAAGGATGTCCGGATTGACCGATCCGTCACGGACAATAAGTTGTTCGTCGTCGGCGATCAATTAATGGACGCATTAATTGATGGCGCCTTTGACAGGCCAATGAATTTTCGCGTTGGAGCTTAATAGGGGGCGCCATGTCGGATGGTGGGCAAGAAAAGCCCCGCGCCGACGGAGCAATTGTCATAAGATGAGGGATGACCTCACCATCCACAAACAATTTGAATCCCCGAGCCGATTGCGGTTACCACCGGAAGCCCCAGGCCGATCGCCACTACGAGCATAAGAGGCGGAACTGCCTGAAGTGCTGCGGAGCGTTTGTCAGTGAGTGGCCCGGTGAGCGAATTTGCAAAAAGTGCAAACAGTCGGGGGAGTGGCGTGCCGGGATAGACTTGCTTAATGACAATTGAAGAGCATGACGTGCGAGGCGGTTCACGGGGAGCGGCGATAGAATGGAGTGCCGATGAAAACATACGAGCGCGCCATCATTGACGTCGCCAAGCTGTACCTTCGAGATTACGGAGACACCGCAGTTAATTACGCCGACGAGCGCGCTCGCACCCTGGGGGCGGCTGGCGACCTGCGGGGGCACGCATCCTGGGTATTGGTCATAGAAGCGATCAAGGTGCTGTCGCGCACAGAATGGCCTCCGGATGCGACGCTGCATTAGTTATGCAAAACATCATCAATGCCGCAATTATCTCCCTTGCTCTCGCCCTTGCAGCACCGGAGGCAGCGCAGGACTTCGATGCCGGGGTAGAAGCTTTTCGGCGCTGCGACTAACGAACCACGCTGACTTCGGCTTTTGGCTGAGGGTGTTGAAGAACTCGGTTGAGAAGGTGATCAGGTTGTGATTCTC